>CAIOHW010000113.1 GCA_903858195.1 Oligoflexia bacterium
CGGTGTGCCGGTGCCACGCGAGCCTTTCAGCTTTGGCGGGATTCAAGAGTCCCGCTACGGACACGGCGACATCACCGGCCCAAGCGGCCTTGATTTCTGGTCACATAAAAAGAAGGTCACCACCAAGTGGGTGAACCCTCCTGACCGCAACTGGATGAACTGATTTTTAGGGGAACAAAGACCATGCCTCATACCGCACGTAAAACCCACGTTGTCCTCACTTCGCATCCGGGCCAGATCCGAAAGCCCGGAGTCTCGATCGACTGGGCCCACAAGGACCCGATGAAGCGCGGCCCCGTGGTCGCCTCGACCACGAACCTCGATCATCGAAACGCGATCGGCTCTCACAGCGGGAGCTACACCGTGTACCGCGCGCTTGCGACGGCAGCAGGGGCCCTCAACGCCGAGCACAGGCCCGACCTGACCAATACCTCGCCTGTCGAGCCGATCGGCCCCTACAACGGCTGGTTTGAGAGCATTCCCGGAAAAAATGGCCCCGACTATGCCAAGATCGTTTCGATCGATCCGTTTGGCGCTGTGATCGCCGATGCCTTTAAGTCCTATCTCGAACAGGGCTACGACATTCGTCCGACGATCGCGGTGACCAAGGCGCACATCAAGATGCCCGAGCTCACTGATGCGATCAACAAGGGCAGGCTCAAGGTCGATGGCGAGCTGGTGCTCGCTTCGCATGACATTGTGGTCACCAAGGCCGCAATCGAGCCCGTGTGGTACCTCCCTGGAGTTGCCGCACGCTTTGGCGTGAGCGAGGGAGATCTGCGCAAGGCTCTCTTTCAGCACACAGGCGGCATGTTCCCCGAACTCGTCACGCGCCCCGACCTCAAGGTCTTCCTGCCTCCGATCGGAAGCACGACGGTTTATTTCTTCGGGGATCCGCGGGGTCTTTCCAATCCCAACAAGGAAGTCACGATCCGCGTACACGACGAGTGCAACGGCTCGGACGTTTTCGGTTCGGACATCTGCACCTGCAGGCCGTATCTGGTCCACGGCATCGAAGAAGCCGTCAAGACGGCTCAAAAGGGTGGATCAGGCGCCATTGTCTACTACCGCAAGGAAGGCCGTGCGCTCGGCGAAGTGACCAAGTTCCTGGTCTACAACGCGCGCAAGCGCCAGCAGGGCGGCGACTCGGCAGCCACCTACTTTCTGCGCACCGAGTGCGTGGCTGGCGTGCAGGACATGCGCTTCCAGCAGCTCATGCCCGATGTCCTGCACTGGCTGGGTGTCACCAAGATCGACAACTTCATCTCGATGTCTGACATGAAGCATGACGCCATTGTCGGAAGCGGCATCAAGATCATCAACCGCGTGGAGATTCCGGCAGAGCTCATTCCTGAAGACGCCCACGTCGAAATGGAAGCCAAGAAGGCGGCCGGCTATTTCACCCCGGGCAAGGTCCTCGAAGAAGACAAGCTCAAGAAGGTCAAGGGACGAGGACTCGACGAGTGAGCCAGTCCCAGGTGGATTTTCTGCTATCGCCGCAGGCGATCCGTGAACGCACGGCAGCGGTGTTCGGGCTGGCCGAAAAGGGAGGAACGCACTTTGCGCTCCATCCCGAGAAGTTGGGCGAGATCGCAAGCCTCGTCATCGAGGTCACGCGTGCGAACTACCCGACTCTCCAAATTCCCTTCCACTCGCGCTGGGGGCATTTTCGGGCTGGCGGACGGGACCGATTGAAGGCAATGCGCGCCTCGCTGCGTGAGGCGGCCTCCAAGGACCCGCTTGAGCCCGTTCGTGCGTGCTGGGATCTCGTGATTCCGTCCGTGCTGCTCGATGCCGGAGCGGGCGATCGCTGGAAGTTCACCGAAGCCGACGGCTCCACCGTCACCCGCTCCGAGGGCCTCGGTGTGGCAAGCCTCGCACTTTTTGAGTCCGGAGCTCTCAGCAGTCATACGAAGTCGCATCCGCTTCGGGCCGATGCCCGCGGACTGCAAGCCTTCACTCCTGCAGCGCTCGAGCGGGCGTTCCAGGTCTCGGAAGGCAACCCGCTTGTCGGCGTCGAGGGCCGTGCGGGACTTCTCAAGACGCTTGGCAAATGCGTGGAAAACGACACCGTCCACTTTCCAAGTTCTGCCTCCGATCGCGGCCAGGCCAGGGTGGGAAACCTCGCTGACCACCTCACTGCGAAATACGGAAAGACCATTCCGGCGCCTGCATTACTGCGAGCAGTACTCGATGCGCTCGGCCCGATCTGGCCTGAGCGCCTCAAGCTGGATGGCAAGGAGCTTGGGGATGTCTGGTCCCACTCGGGTCTCGGGCCCAAGGGTTCGTACGAGAGCCTGGTTCCCTTCCACAAGCTCTCGCAGTGGCTCACCTACTCGCTCATCGAGCCGCTCTTGGATGCGGGCTACTCCGTCCCCGGTGTCGAGACCCTCACGGGCCTTGCCGAGTACCGTAACGGAGGCCTTGTGCTCGATGGCGGGCTCATCTCGCTTCGTGATCCGTCGCTTGCCTCACAGGCTCACCGGCCTGACTCGGAGCTCGTGATCGAGTGGCGCGCGCTCACGCTCGTGTGGCTCGAAAAGATCGCCGAAGAAGTCAGGCGCCAGCTCAAGATGACTCCCTCGGAGCTCCCGCTTGCCAAGGTCCTCGAAGGAGGAACGTGGTGGGCAGGACGCAGGCTTGCGCGCGAAAAGCGCCCAGAAACTTCAAACCCCCCGCTCACGCTGTTGAGTGATGGAACCGTCTTTTAAAGGAAGAACGACATGACGACTTCGCCGACTGAATTCAAGAACTGCCGACTCATCAACCACCCCGTGGTCCGCCACAAGGTCACGATGCTTCGCGACCAAAAGACGACGCCGCTTTCGTTCCGCCTGATCACGGAGGAGATCGCCCAGTTTCTGGCCTATGAGGCCACTCAGGACCTCAAGACCGTCAAGGCCGAAGTCGAGACCCCGCTCGAGAAGACACAGGCCGATCTCATCGGCGAAGAGCTCGTGCTGGTCTCCGTCATGCGCGCAGGGCTCGGGATGCTGAGCGGCATGCTTCGCATCCTGCCTTTTGCCACTGTCGGCCACATCGGAATCTACCGCGACAAATTCATCGAGGCGACGGTCGAGTACTACCTTCGCCTTCCCAAGAACGTGAAGGGAAAGCGCGTGCTCGTGCTCGATCCGCTTCTCGCGACTGCCGACACGGCCTGCGCAGCGATCGATCGCCTAAAAGAGTATGAAGTGGGACCCATTCGTTTTGTCTGCTTCCTTGCTTCTCCCCAAGGCATCAAGCGCCTGCAGGAAGTTCATCCCGATGTGGAAGTCTACACCTGCTCCATCGAGCGCGGCCTCAACGACAAGGGCTACCTGCTTCCGGGCCTCGGAGACGCGGGCGACCGCCTGTTTGACACGGTTGGCGCGTGATGGGATCCGGCGTCCGGATCATCGGCATCTCTGGCGGGAGCGGCTCGGGCAAGACGACCTTTGCACGGGCGCTGCAATCTGCCCTCGGCGATGCAGGCTCGGTGATCCTGGCGCAGGACAGCTACTACATTGACCAGAGCGCGCACTTCAAAGGCGATGGCGAGAACGTCAACTTTGACCATCCCAGTGCCCTGGACTTTCCGCTGCTCGCAGAACATCTGGCTCTTCTAAAGGTCGGCCAACCCATTCGTGTTCCCATTTACAACTTCGCAAGCCACACGCGAAGCCGGCAATACTCCCCCATGGAGCCAAGACCCATCATCGTGCTCGACGGCACGCTGATCCTGTCGCAAGACGCGATCCGCCCTCATCTGGCGGCCTCGATTTTCATCGAGACTCCCGAGGCGGTTCGCTTTGACCGGCGCTTCAGGCGCGACCTCACGGAGCGCGGCCGCCAGCCAGAAGGCATTCGCAAGCAGTTTGAGCGCCAGGTCAAGCCCATGCACGACTTGTTCATCGAGCCGTCCAAGGCACACGCCACCGAGATCCTCTCGGGTGAAACAGATTTTAGACCGCACATCGAGCGCTGGGCCCGAAGTCTCACCTAAAACTGTGTCCAATCCGACCCATCTTCCGACTGTGGGCCTTTTGCCTCAGACTGAAAGAGATGGGGTTCAGATCACTTGGGGTCATCGCTCTCTTGCTGGCCACGGCAGCCACTCAGGCTGCGTGCAGTAGAGAGTATGACATCAACATCAGCCTGCTCGGCTACTTCCGCCCCGGTCTGGTTGCCAGAGGCGCAAGTTGCGCGATCTGCCACGCCAGGATCGAGGGCAACATCGTGACCGACTTTGGGCACGGGGACCCTTGGTTTCTGGGGAACAACTCCGCAGGAATCGGCTCGGGCTTCTATGGAAATCCAGCCTACAATGGCCAGGGCGCATGGCAGTCGATCGATAGCCTGACGGGCCGTGTGATCTATCCCAATGTGATGCTCAATCGTACCGAGCACTCCAAGATCCTCGACTCGGCGGGGATCCCGGCCGGCGTCAACGAATACAGGCTACGCGACCTGCTCACCAAGAACCCCTATCACTCCGATCCGGTGCCGCACCCCCAGGCAGATCAGACCGAACCTGCCATTGAGGCGCTGGATACTTCACAGCCGATGATCGAGGCATCGAAGCTGGTGGCCGTAAAATCGGTCACGATCCGTGCTCCAACAGACGCCGAGATTACCGAGCTCCCGATTGGGGCCTCGAGTCCGGAACGGCTCCGCGGATTCGTCGACCAAGGGACCTTCATTCTGGCTACAGGCGAAACCTATTGCTCAGGCGCCCACAAGATGGTCGACAAGCCGCTGCTCTTCATGAACGCCCAGATCCATACGGGCTCTGAGGGATGCAGGCTCTATTCAAATCGAAACATCTTTATCGTGGGCGAGCTCCCGGTCGTCGGGCCGTCAAGACTCAGGCACGTGCAGCTCTCGACCTCACGCGCCATCTTTGCGGGATTTGACCAGACCAGCCTCACGACTCGTTTTCGCGAGGGCGGCAAGGCCGGGCTCTTCAACCAAGGCTACACGCGCTCGATGCCGCCTGTCGCCCAGCTCGAGGAAGGGGCGACCTTCCGGGTGGCCAATCGGTACATTCCCACCTTTATCGCAAATGATGTGGCTGCATTC
>CAIOHW010000114.1 GCA_903858195.1 Oligoflexia bacterium
CCACGGATATTGCAAGCGAGTTCATCAACCTGATGAGTGCGCAGCATAACTTCCAGGCCAACAGCCGCGTCATTCGTGTTGCCGACGATCTGATGAGCGAAGTGCTCAACATGAAGCGCAACTAATGACTGACTAAGCAGTCGTAATTCATCGTAATTCAGGTGGGTCCGGGCTGATGGTTTCCGATCGTCGGAAACCTGACGCCCGGACCCCTTGTTTTTACGGCATAGGGCATATTTTGCCTTCTTGCGGTGACCAGCTTCCCTCGGCAGAATTGTTCGTCAGGGAGACTGAGGCGCCAATGTCTGAAGAGAACAAGGGGTCGGAGGCCAAAGCGGGCGGATCGAAGATGACGGTGATGCTCACCGTGCTGAACACCGTGATCTCGCTTGCCATGGTCGGTATTCTTTTCGTCTCCCTCAAGAAGGAGCAGTCGACCCAAAAGGTCGAGGATATCGTCGCCGAAGAGGGCCATGATGCGGGCGGTGGCGGCCACGGAGCTCCGGCCGGTGGCGGCGGCCATGGTGCTCCTGCTGCTGGCGGGCACGGTGCGCCTGCGGCGGCATCGGTACCGGGCTACGGCAAGATGGTCACGCTCGACCAGTTTACGATCAATCTGACCACCCCCGGCAGCACGACTCCCAAGTATGTCCGCGTGAGCATTTCGATCGAGATCGCTGATGCATCGGTGGAGTCTGAGATCGGCCAAAAGATGCCCCAGGTCCGCAATGCGATCATCGACATCTTCAACAGCAAGCGGCCGGGTGACCTCGTACATAGTGAGGGGCGCGACTACCTCAAGGAGGAGATTCGTGCGGCAATCAACGGGTTCATGGTGACGGGCAAGGTGAAGGGCATCTTCTTCACCAATTTTGCCCTGAGCAGCTAGGAAGAGGGAGGCGATTCAGTGAATCAGGTACTCTCGCAAGCCGAAGTCGACGCCCTGCTGAGCGCGGTCTCCATGGGCGCCGCAGCCGACCCGCTCGGCGTATCGTCGGCACCGGCGGCCGGAGGGGGTGGCGGGCTTGGAGATCTGGGCCTCGGACTCGGGCCAATGTCGTCAGGAGGCCCGCAGGAGCCGACGGTCGTCCCGTACGACCTGACCAACCAGGACCGCGTCATTCGCGGCAGGATGCCCACGCTCGACATCATCTACGAGCGTTTCGTCCGTCATTTTCGAATGTCGCTTTCGAACTCACTTCGAAAGATCGCATCCCTGACGATCATCTCGACCGATATCCTGAAATTCGGCGAGTTCGTGAATACGCTTCCGATTCCGTCCTGCATGTCGATCCTGCGTTTTGAGTCGCTCAGGGGACCGGCGATCCTCGTGATCGAGAGCAAGCTTGCCTACGCGCTGATCGACAGTTACTTCGGCGGCACGGATCGCCCCTTTACCAAGATCGAGGGCAAGGAGTTCACGAGGATCGAGCTTTCTCTCCTCCAGAAGGTGATTCAGATGGCGACCAAGGACCTCGAAGAGGCCTGGGCTCCTGTCCACAAGTCCGAGATCGCCTTCATCCGCACCGAGGTCAACCCGCAGTTCGTCGGGATCGTGCCGCCGTCGGATGTGGTGATCTCCACTACTTTCGAAGTCGAGCTTGAGAATGCGAGCGGGACGATTGCCATCGTCATGCCCTATTCGACGCTCGAGCCCATCAAGGCCAAGCTCAACTCCTACTACCAGACCGAAAATGAGTCTGTCGACGACGAGTGGGTTGCCAAGATGGAGGAGCATCTGCAGTCGGCAGCGGCGGAGGCCGTTGTGCGGCTCGGATCAGCGGAGATCACTGTGGGTGATCTCGTGCACCTCAACCCGGGCGACATCATCCCCCTGACGCAGGATGCTGACGGTGAGCTCGATCTTGTGGTCGAGGGCGTGGCCAAGTTCAAGTGCCTCTTCGGTGTTTCGAGAGGCAATCGTGCAGTGCAGCTGACGCGAGCAATTGTGAACCAGAAAAGGTCGGAGAACTGATTATGATGGACCAGAACGCGAATCTTCTTGGTGATGCACTTTTCGGTGGTGGCGGCGGTGCCCCTTCCGCCGCGCCGTCGGACTCGGCTGCAAAGCCGGCTGCCGGGGTCCAGTCACTCGACTTCATCCTCGATATCCCCCTTAAGCTGAGCGTGGAGCTTGGCAGGACCCGCCTGACCATCAGGGATATCCTTCAGTTGGGACAGGGCTCGGTGGTCGAGCTATCGAAGTTTTCGGGCGAGCCGCTCGAGGTCCTCGTGAATGAAAGACTGATCGCCAGGGGCGAGGTGGTCGTTGTGAACGAGAAGTTCGGGATTCGCCTGACCGACATCATTTCGCCCGTTGAGCGTATCGAACAGCTGCGCTGAGCAGCGCTGACAGCAAAATAGGAAAGGAGAGAACAGGATGTTCTCGCCACTCAAGATCAGTAAGATCGCAATCGTACTCGCCGTGCTGCCGCTTCTGACTCAGGAGGTTCGTGCTGCAGGCTCGACCGCCTTGAACATCAAGCAGGTCCAGATCGGGCAGAGCGCCAGCGTGGACCTGCTCCTCGACGGCAGGATCAGCGAAGGCCAGATCCGAACCGAATATATCAACGACATCATCCAGCTGAGCCTTACGGACACGAACGTGTATCCGGCCAAGATTTCATCGGTCTCCGGCCAGGAGCTCACCAAGGTGTTTGTCTACCAATATGCCCCGCGTCTGGTTCGGGTTCGGCTCACGGTCAAGGGGCGGGCCGAGGACTACCAGGGCAGGATTTCAGTCCGTCCCAACGGCAAGATCCTCAGCATCGCCATTGGCGGTTCGGGATCGTCTGACCAGGTGACCTCCAAGGCCGCGCAGGTTCGCAAAAAGGCCGATGCTCCCTCAGCCGAAGCAGCAGGCACCAATGATGCCGAGGAGCGGGCGCTCCTGGATCGAATCCTGAGTGCCGACAAACCCACGGCAAAGGCCGAGCCGCGCAAGGAACGGACCCGATTGACCTCCAAGCCCGAGCAGCGGCCGGGCTCTTCGATGGTCAGCCCCATCCGGGCGATGGTGTCGTTTCTTGGAATCCTGCTCTTGATGGCTGCGGCGTTCTTCGGACTGCGCAGACTCTCGTCGGTTGCAGGCAAGGGGCGCAACGGTGCACTCAGCCGCCTGATCACCCGTTCGCTCGGCAAGCCCGCCAAGATGATCGAAGTCGTGGCCACACACTACCTCGGCCCGAAAAAGAGCATCCATGTCGTACGGGTGGCAGGTCGGACCTTGGTGCTTGGGGTGTCTGACGGCTCGATCAATCTGATCACTGAATTTCAGGGTGATGCGCAGCCAGCCGAGGCGCTGGTGCCCCAGACCGGGGACTTCCTCGCAGCGCTGGGCGAGGAGCTCGCACAGGAGAGCGGCGGAAAGCCCAGCACCGGAGCTGGCGCTGTGTCGGCGGGACCGGCGATCCCGGCGACATCGGCGACATCGGCGACTGCCCCGCGTGACCGCGCCCGGGATCGGATCCGCAGCCGGCTTGAGGGAATGAAACAGCTATGAGGCGGTTCGGGCAAATCGCTGCATTGCTACTCGTGACGGGCACCCTTTTTGCGACCGTTCCTGCTCTGGCCGAGGGCGGCAGGGGAGGCTCTTATACCCCGGGAAGCTCGGGTCTCACGCTGCCTTCGCTGAGCCTCTCGTTTGCAAACAGCACGGGACAAAAGCCCCAGGACATCGTGTCAGTGCTTCGCATCGTGATGATGCTCACGGTGCTGACCCTGGCACCTGCGATCCTCATCATGATGACTTCCTTCACGAGGATTGTCGTTGTTCTGAGCTTCCTCAGGCAGGCTCTCGGCACGCAGCAAATGCCGCCCAACCAGCTCATCGTCGGCCTCTCGCTCTTCCTTTCGTTTTTCGTGATGGCCCCCACCTGGAAGCAGATCTCCGGCAACTCGCTTGAGCCGTTTCTGGCCGAGAAGATCGACCAGCAGACTGCATACGAGCGGGCTGAGGCGCCGCTTCGTGAATTCATGTTCGGGCAGACGCGTGAGAAGGACCTTGAACTCTTCCTTTCACTCTCGAAGGAGGCCAAGCCCGAGAACAAAGAGCAGGTCCCGACCTATGTGCTCATTCCTGCATTCGTCATCAGCGAGCTCAAGACGGCTTTCCAGATCGGATTCATGCTCTACCTTCCGTTTCTGGTGCTCGACATGATCGTGGCCAGCGTCCTGATGGCCATGGGGATGATGATGCTTCCGCCTGCGGTGATTTCGCTCCCTTTCAAGTTGCTGCTCTTCGTTCTGGTGGATGGTTGGCAGCTCGTGGTGGGTAGCCTCGTCAAGAGTTTTGGATGATCGGAGGTCACGATGACGGATGAGATGGTGATCAATCTTGGGGCTGAAGCGATCAAGCTGATGATTTACATCGCCGGGCCCATGCTCCTGGCATCGATGGCAATCGGTATCCTCGTCAGCGTGATTCAGGCCATCACCCAGATCAACGAGGCGACGCTCACCTTTATTCCAAAAATGATCGCGATCGTCATCGTACTGCTCGTCATGGCTCCCTGGATGATGGAGCTCATGAAGAGCTACACGACCGACATCATGGGCAATGCCTCGAACTGGGTGAGATAGAGGGATGCCGCAGTTTCCCTTCGACGACGCTGAGATCCTGACCTTCTTTGCGGTGCTGGTGCGCTACAGCGTGCTTTTCGCACTCTTGCCCTTCGTGGGCGATCGGGTGATTCCGGCGCCCCTGAAGATCCTGTTTTCGGTGGCGGCGACGATTGTCCTTTTTCCTGCGCTGGTGAAGTCCGGGATGGTTGTTCCGGCCGAGGCCGAGGGTTGGTCCGCGACCGCCGGTGGCATGGCCCGCACCGTGGGGCTGGAGGCTCTGTTTGCAGCGGTTCTGGGCTTTACGGCCAGATTTGCTTTTGATTCGATTCTCTTTGGAGCCAACCTGATCGGTACGTTCATGGGGTTTTCGACCGCCACCCAGTTCGACCCCCATCACGAGACTCAGTCGCAGGTCGTGGGTGAGTTCTACGTCGCTCTGGCGATGCTTGTATTCCTGGCGCTCGATGGCCACCACCTGATGCTCAAGACCGCAATGGAAAGCTACCAGTGGGTCGGCATGGGCAAGGTGAACCTGGCGCAGGGTGCCTTCAGTCAGCAGATCCTGGCCTTGTCTGCCTTGGTGCTGCGATACGGACTCCAGCTTGCCGCACCGGTGGGGATCGCCATCTTTACGGTGAACATCGCCTTTGGTGTTCTCTCCAAGGCCATGCCCCAGTTGAACGTGCTCGTGCTGTCTTTTGCCGTGACCTCGCTGGTGGGGCTCGCCGTGATGCTCATGAGCATCGCTGACTTCCAAGGCGTGCTCGGCTCGGTCTTCGAGAAGATGTCGGTCTGGATGGCTGAGCTGTCGAGGACACTCGGAAATGGCTGAGAACGGCGACCGGTCATCAGAAGACCTGGGCGAGGAGATATCCCAGTATCGACTCGAAGAGGCCAAGCGCAAGGGCCAGATGGCCCAGAGCCGGGAACTCACCGGCATTGTGGCTCTCATCGCAGGCGCAGCTGCATTGCAGGGTTTGCTGCCCGGAATGCTGGAGTCGGTATCGGAGTTCATGAGGGAGGTGTTTCGCACCGACCTGACGGCCCGGGCCGATCTGACAGGGACCCATGTTCTTTCGGAGACTCTCCAGCGTGCCCTGAGGGTGCTTGCCGCCGTCGGGCTGCCTGTGGCTGCGGTGGGGTTTCTGACTTCGGCCATCACCAGCTTCTCGCAGGTGGGCGCGATCTTCACCTTCGAGCCGATCAGTCCTGACATCGAAAAGATCGATCCCCTGAAGGGACTCCAGAAGCTTTTCAGCATGCGACAGCTCTGGGAGGCACTGCGCCTGATCGCCAAGATCTGTGCAGTGGTAGCCGTAGTCTATACGCTCATCAAGTCCGAGATCGCCAGCTCTCCGGCTCGCCTCGGGCTTGAGCCGGAGTCTCAGATCGCGGTGCTGGGCGGCAACGCCAAGACCATCTTCTTTGCGCTGATCGGGGTGCTCAGCGTCTTTGCCGGTTTGGATTTTTTCATGCAGCGCTTTCAGTTCAACAAGGGCCTCCGCATGACCAAGCAGGAAGCCAAGCAGGAAGCCAAGGAGCGTGACGGGGACCCGATGATCAAGGCCCGCATCCGCTCGATCCAGCGTGACATGGCCCGCAAGCGCATGATGCAGGCCGTAAAGAAGGCCGATGTCATCATCACCAATCCGACCCACTTTGCCGTTGCGCTGATCTATGACCGCGAAAAGATGGCCGCGCCGAAAGTGGTTGCCAAGGGCGCCGACTTTTTGGCGCAACAGATCAAAAAATTGGCGGCCGAGGCGGGGGTTCCGATGGTGGAGAACGTTCCGCTCGCTCGAGGACTCTATAAGAGCGTGAAGGTGGGTCAATACGTGCCCCGAGCCCTGTACCAGGCTGTCGCAGAAGTTCTGGCTTACGTTTACAGGCTTAAAAATCAGAAGTTCTAGGGCATACTTGAAACAGGAAGAAGGAGCGTTCCATGGAAGGAATACTCGCGCGGTTGACACGTAATTCGGACCTTGCCCTGGCTATCGGCCTGGTCGGGATCCTGAGCGTAATGGTCATACCGATGCCGACTTGGGCCATCGATCTTTGTCTGACGCTGGCCATCGCTGGATCGATCGTCCTGCTGTTGACGGCCGTCTATACCCAGCGTGCGTTGGATCTGAGCGTTTTTCCGTCGCTTCTCCTCATCACGACGCTTTTTCGCCTCGCTCTTAACGTCGCAACCACCCGCGTGATCCTTCTGTATGGCGCCGAGAAGGGGACTCTTGCTGCAGGACATGTGATCGAGAGCTTTGGAAAGTTCGTGGTCGGCGGTAACTATGCCGTCGGTATCGTTATTTTTGTGATCCTCGTGATCATCAACTTCATCGTCATCACCAAAGGTGCCGGTCGCGTCGCCGAAGTTGCGGCCCGTTTCACCTTGGACGCCATGCCCGGCAAACAGATGGCAATCGATGCCGACCTGAACGCCGGCATCATCAATGAGCAGGAAGCCAAGAGAAGGCGAACTGAGATCGCACAGGAGGCGGACTTCTACGGTGCGATGGACGGTGCGAGCAAGTTCGTCCGTGGAGATGCCATCGCGGGCATCCTGATTGTCGTCGTCAACATTATCGGCGGTATCCTGGTTGGCACCCTGCAGAAGGGGATGAGTATCGGGAACGCCGCTGAGGTTTTCACCCTCCTGACCATCGGTGACGGTCTGGTCGGCCAGATTCCGGCCCTGATCATTTCAACCGCAGCCGGTATGGTCGTGACCCGGACTGCAACCGGTAACAACCTCGGACAGGAGTTCTCCAAACAGCTCCTGATGCACCCCAAGGCCATCGGCGTAGCCGGTGGTGTGATGGGATTCATGTCGCTGGTTCCGGGACTTCCGGGGATTCCGTTTTTTGTGATGGCGTCGCTGATGGGTGGCCTCGCCTACCAGCTGGACCTCAAGCAAAAGGGCGACGCGACTGCGAAGAAAAAGAAGGAAGAGGACGAGAAGCTCAAGCCGGTTGCCGAGAAGCTCGAAAACCTGCTGCCGATCGACATGCTCGAGCTTGAGGTGGGCTACGGCCTGATCAATATCGTAGACTCGGCCCAGAACGGCGATCTTCTGGAGCGAATCACCAACATCCGCAAGCAGTTCGCGCTCGACATGGGTGTGATCATTCCTCCGCTCCGGATCCGCGACAATCTTGAGCTCAAGCCCGGAGACTACCAGGTGCTGCTCAAGGGCGTGCAAATCGGCCAGGGCTCCCTCATGGTGGGGCACCTGCTTGCGATGGATCCAGGCAATGTGAGCTCGACCGTGCCGGGAATCCCCACCAAGGAGCCGGCCTTCAACCTGGATGCCCTGTGGATCCAATCCCGTTACAAGGAAGACGCGACCTACGCCGGATATACTGTTGTTGATCTCTCCACAGTGATCGCAACCCACCTGACTGAACTCATCCGCAGCAACCTCTCGGAGCTCGTGGGACGCCAGGAAGTCCAGTCGCTCATCGACAGCTTCAAGGCCACTGCACCCAAGGTGGTTGAGGACCTCATCCCGAACCAGCTGGCGCTCGGCGGAGTGCTGCGGGTCATGAAGAATCTACTCAGGGAAGGTGTGCCGATCCGCGACCTCAGGACCATCCTCGAATCCCTGGCCGACCATGCGTCGGTCACCAAGGATCCGGGAATGCTCACAGAGCATGTGCGTGCCGCACTTTCGAGAACCATCACCCGGAAGCTCATCGGACCCGATGGCAACCTGACGCTGCTTACCCTCGACCGCCAGGTCGAGGAGACGATCGCGGGGGCCATCATCCAGACCGATCAGGGGCAGCAGCTTTCAGCTGATCCCGATTTTGTTCGCAAGTTCATTGCCGAGCTGAACGGGCAGGCGCAGGCCGTCATCGCCGAGAGCAATCAGGCAGTGGTGCTCTGCTCGCCGCTGATCCGTCTCCACGTCAAGCAGCTCATCGACCGATTTATCCCGAACGTAGTTGTCCTTTCGCACAATGAGATCAGCCCTAGCGTGAATGTCAGGGCATTTGGAACCGTGAGGTTGGCATATGGAAGTTAAAAAGTTCGAAGCCCCGACTCTTCAGGAAGCCCTTGAGACGATCAAGCGCGAGCTCGGCCCGGAGGCTGTGATTCTCCAAACCAAGAGAAACAAGCGCGGCTTCGGGCTGATGTCCAAGGCCTCGGTCGAGGTGACTGCCGCAGTGTCGGTGCGCGCAATGGATCGGAAGCGGGTAACCGAGAAGAGGCTCCCCGAGAAGGCCATTGCAGAAATCCAGAAGATGCCCGCCTCGAGCCAGGCAGACGTACACGAGAGGCTTGCTTCTTCGACGCGCGATCAGGTGGCGCTCTCCAGCAAGCCCAGAGCTGCTGTGAGATACGTCGATATCGCCGACTCGGCCGAGGCGCCTGCCATCGTTCGCACCGCCGTCCGGGCCCAGGCACAGGTGGCATATGGTGGCACTCCGGCACCCCAGGTGGAGGCCCCCAAGCAGGACACGATCGCTCCACTGCTCAAGGATGCGCAGATGGAGATTCACTCCCTCAAGCGGATGGTCGAGGAGCTCAAGTCTCAGCAGCTTTCAAACCAGGCCGAAAGAGCCAATATCTCTGCTTTTGCAACTCCCGCACTGCAGGAAGCCTTTGATCAACTCGTGGTCCAGGGCGTGGACAAGCGATTTGCACTGAGCCTGATCCGGCAGTCCGGATTTGAGCTCGGTTCAAATGCTTCAGGCGACCTTGAAGCAGTGCTTGACCAGGTTGCCGTCGAGATCATGCGTGAGATCAAGACTGCCGATCCGCTCCAGGATGTGGCAGCAGGCACTGGCACACCCACGGTGATGGCGCTGGTGGGTCCGACCGGTGTGGGCAAGACCACCACGCTTGCCAAGATCGCATCGCTTGGCATCAAGAAGGGACTTCGAGTCGGACTGATCAATCTCGACTACGTCAAGGCATCGGCCTTTGAGCAGTTGGCGACGTTTGCACGGGTGCTGAACCTGCCTTTTCGCTCGGCGCACTCCGTGGATGATCTCTCCTTTGCGATTCGCGATTTCTCGACCCTCGATCTGATCCTGGTCGATACGACGGGCCGCTCGCAGCGGGACCCTGAGTCGCTCAAGGAAATCCATTCGATGCTGGCGACCATCCCTTCGATGAGGACCCTCCTGGTTCTCTCGGCCACGACTCGCGATGCTGAGATGTATGACATGGCGAGCCGTTTTGCGGTGTTCCGCCCTCAGGGCCTGGTCTTCTCCAAGCTCGATGAGACCACGCTCTACGGGGCGGTCTACAACGTACCGCAAAAGGTGCGCCTGCCGCTTCTTTACCTGACCACCGGCCAGAAGGTCCCGGACGACATCGAGAACGCCACGGTCGAGCGCGTGGTGTCTCTAGTGATGGATCTTTGACTCCTGTCCTTGCTTGGACACTGAAAATATTGCCGGCTGTGGAAGCATCCAATGGCCGCTACACTTTAGGCTGAGGTGACGAAGATGAGCGTGAAGGCGGGACTGCAGAAGTACCGGAAGAATTCCAGCAAGGAAGATGGGGAAGTGACGAAGGCCCCCGCTCGCAAGGCAGTCAAGGCGCCAGTCGATGAGCCCGTGGCAGAGGGTGAGGTCGAGCAAGCAGTGGATTCACTGGCCGCTGCCGAACAGGCACGTAAAGAGGAAGAGGCCCTGCAACGCGAGCTCGAGGCGGAGATCGCTGCCGAGGCGAGTACGACGTCGCGGCTGGTTCGTGATGACTTTACGCCCGTCAACAGCACCCGCGACAAGCTCGTTCTCGAGTATGCGCCGCTGATCAAGTACATCGCCCAGAAAATTGCTGCCCGCCTTCCGGCCAACATCGAACTCGATGACTTGATCAGTTCAGGTGTGATCGGGTTGATGGACGCGATCGAGAAATACGACTCGAAGCGTGACAACAAGTTCAAGACCTATGCTGAATTCCGGATCCGCGGGGCCATCCTGGACGAGCTCAGGGCCCAGGACTGGGTTCCGCGATCGGTGCGCGAGAAGGCCAAACAGCTCGAGCGATGTTACGCGAAGATCGAGCAGGAAAAGGGCAGGCAAGCCACCGATGAAGAAGTCTGTGAGCAGCTCGGTATTACTCAGGACGAATACCACGAGATGCTCAACCAGGTTCGAAGCGTCTCCCTGCTCTCCTATGAGGATGTGAGCAACTTTTCGAAGCAGGACAAGCGGGCACTCCATGGGTACGGAGACAATGGCTCGAAGGGTGCTACTCCGTTCAGTGAAGTGAACCTGGCCCACTTCAAAAGGATGATCGCCGAGAACATCAACGACCTGCCCGAGAAGCAGCGCCTCGTGCTTTCGCTCTATTACTATGAGGATCTGAACCTGAAGGAGATCGGGCGCGTCTTGGATGTGACCGAATCGCGCGTCAGCCAGCTGCACACTCAGGCGATCCTCAGACTCAAGGGAAAGCTGCGCAACCACTGGGATGAGTTCGTGGCGATCTTTGGCTAAGGCGCCAAGATCTCGAAATCACAAGACTGTTAAGTGACTCAGGTCTGAGGATTTGTTGTCGAGCTCCCCGTGCTGTTAAGATTGGGCCATGGCTGGTTCGGGCACGTCAAAGAAGAACACGGAGTTTGGCGTGATTCGGGGCACGACGCTGCTGCCTGCGGATACGTTTCACCTCAAGAGGGTGGAGTGTCGCCTCGAGGTGGCGGGCTTGGATCCCGGCGCCTTGGACATCCGAATGGTATTGAATGACTTTGGAGGCGAGGGTGCGGCGCTTTTTTCCAATAAGCCGCTCCAGCCCGGCACCCGGGCGCGCCTGATCCTGCTGCAGCCCAGGGAAGTCGCCGTATCCGGCCAGGTGGTCTGGATGCGGGAGTGCCTTTCCCGAAAAAGGGCGGTCAACTCCATGTCTCATGCTTTTAGGATTGGTTTTGCCTTCCAGCCCTCGAATGACGAGGAGGCCATGCAACAGCGGGCCTTTTTTGAGGAGGTCTCCAAACTGTTTCCGGGAGCCGACCCTCTGGCCAAGCCCAAGGCCGCCTAAAGGTTCGCCTCAAGTTCTGACGAAAATTTGACGATACGTGTGGTGATGGGGTCCCTGCATCGGGCACACCCGCGTGCGCCCACCCTAGCGCTTTTGGCGGTGCTTTTGGTCCTGCTTTCGGGCGGACCACGGGCTCTTGCGCGCGCAGCCGGAGTGCAGGCAGGAGGCGAGGCTCTCGAACGCCTGCTTTCGCTCGATCGGTTTCATTTCTACCTCGGTGAGTGGGCCCGTTATCAGATGCGCGAAGGCCGTATGGACTTGGCTCGGGCCGTTCAAGGCTGGAGCCCGGAGGCGATCTCGCGGCTCGAGATGGCCATGCCCGAGCTTTCAAACCCGGATCGTTTTGACGCGCTCATCGAGAAGCTCGTCAGGTCGGGCAGACTCCCGCTAGCCGGCCTGAAGCCTGACGCCCATGCGCGAAAACACTATGAGTGGGATCGCGGCTTCCTCAAGCGCAAGCTTGCCGAAGCCTATCGCGTGGCGCCGCCCGGGGCCGAGCACCGTGTGGCAGTCGGGGCCTCTTCGGTCTCCGAGTCAGTCGAGGCCTCCGCTTCGGTAGAGTCCGTGGCGCCTGCACCCACGCGTGTGTCGCCCGATTCGGTGGCCTTGAATGTTGACCCCTACGTGTCGAGCAAGACGACCCGCGCAGTCTACTGGGATGCAGCCCTCTCGGGACGCCGCATGGAGTTCCACATGGGTTCTTATGGCGAGTTTCTCGAGCGCATGAAGTCTCGCGGTGCTCGGGTCGTAGGTGAGGTCAAGACGCTCCAGAGCAACTACAACCCGATTTTTCTGGTTCAGGAGGCAGGTGCGGCACCTGGAGACTATCACTTCGCCTTTGCTCAAATCTCGGGCGCCGATCGATTGGGGCATCTGGTCGATCAGACCCAGCTTGCCGGCTGGCGTGCGGGTGCTGAGCGCGCACGGGCTCCCCCTCGCATCCAAGTCGAATTGCATGGGAGTCCCGAGGGTTCCCTTGCCAGGACAGGCGAAGTGCTTGAGGCCCAGCTCCGTGCGCTGCCTCCCGCCGACAAGGTGATCCTCGGCCAAAAGGGTGCCATCAAGAAGACGATTCGAAATCTCGCGTTTGCAGATGCCTCTCTGAGGGCCTTTGAAGCCGACCCGGCAACCTTCAGGCGCGCGCTCGATGCCCGTGATCTCAAGGTGCTCGAGCGCCTGGCCAAGAGCAGGAATTTTGCCGACGCTGCCACCGAGGATGGAAAGCTCTGGGAGCGAATCCATGAAAAGGCTTCCGGCGTTCTCAAGGCCCGGGGCCTTGTGCCTACGGCCGATCCCGAGCTTTTTACGATCACCAATTCAAGCCACGAGTTTTCGGACTATCTCTTGAGGTCGGCCGATGGCAGGACGCTTCGCTGGCGAGTGTTCTCCAACGTCTGGGGTGACGAGATCCTCCCGATTGCAGAGGCCCTCAAGGCTACAGGGAGTCGCGAGGTCACCTACATCGGTACGGCAGGAGCCCTTCCCAAGAGCGGCCTCGAAGTGGGCGATCTCGTGGCACCCGAGTCTGTCTTTGACGTGATTGGACGCGAATGGTCG
>CAIOHW010000115.1 GCA_903858195.1 Oligoflexia bacterium
ACGGGCACGAAATCAGGGTGGGCTACTATGCGCAGATCCAGGCCGAAAGCCTCAATCTCTCGCGCACGGTGCTGCAAGAGTTGGAGGCAGTCGCCCCTGATATGCCTGTGAGTCGCGTTCGCGCACTGGCCGGTGCCTTTCTGTTCACCGGCGATGCCGTCGACAAGAAATGCGCGGTCTTGAGCGGTGGGGAAAAAGCGCGCGTCGCGCTTGCCAAGCTCCTTCTGTCACCCGCCAATTTTCTGGTGCTCGACGAACCCACCAACCACCTCGATATGGAATCCAAGCAGGTGCTGCTCGAAGCGCTTCAGGACTTTGACGGAACACTCGTGCTGGTGAGTCACGATCGAGAATTTGTGGCGCCCCTCGTGGACACGGTCCTTGAGATCATCCCCAAAGTCGGGGGCTCGGAAATCATTCCGCAGCTCGGCTCCTGGGACGACTACCTCGAACGCAAGCAAAAGGAGCTTTCCGAGCGCGAAGCCCGGCTTTCGAGTCTGCCCGGGGCTTCCGGCGGATCGCGCACGACGGCGGGCGGTGTGGCGCCCGCCTCGACTGCCGCTCCCAAAGGGCCTTCCAATAACCAGAAAAAAGCCTGGGAGAAGGAACGAGAGAAGGCGGAGAGTGATATCGCCAAGCTCGAAGGGCGTCAGGCCGAGCTGAGCGGATTGCTCTCGGACCCGGGAGTGTACGCCGACAAGACGCGCGCCATGGCGCTCATGCACGAGCAGAGGGAGCTCGAGGAAAAACTCCTCAAGCTCATGGATCGTTGGGAAGAACTCTGCAGCCTGCTGGGTTGAGAAATCCAAGGGGAATCGATATGACTGATCCTTACGCAAAAATTCGGGAATTGCTCGCCAAGGAAACCTACCCCTTGCGCTACACGCACAAGCTCATCGGTGCCAACTCGCCGCAATTCGAGGCGGGACTCAGGCAGTTTGAAACCTCCCTGGTGGGGCTGACTCGCGTGGGTGTGCGGCTCAGCGCAGGCGATGCCCATATGGCAGTCACTTATGCTTTTCATGCCTCCGATGCCGAGGCGATCATTGCCATGCTTGAGGCGTCATCAAAAATCCCAGGCCTCAAGATGATTCTTTGAGTCCGGTGCCGTGCGCAGGCCGGTCCATCAGGGATCCATCCCAATGGCTCAAGACAAAAGGAGCCGCCTCCCGTTTCTGCGATCGGGAGACGGCCCCTTGAGCTTACTTGCAAATCAATCGTCTTGGGAGGACGCGGGATCAGAAATTGCGACCGACCCCCACCGAGAAGTGAGTGCCTTCGTAATCCCCTTCCATGACGCTGTACTGATATTTCACGAACGCTTCCCAGAACCCGAGGAATTGCGCGCGTCCCATGATGAATGACTGGAAGCTCGTGACCGGAAGGTCCGCGCTCAGCGTCAGGTCGCCGCTGGCTCCGGCTGTCACCTTGAACGCGATCCATTCGGCAGGTTGCACCCGGAAGCCGCCCTCCATCGTGGCGGTGCCGACGCTCAGACCAAAGCCGCTTTCAGTACGATGGTTTTCGTAGTCCCCCTCCTCCATGTAAGGACTATCGAACGAGCGGCGCACGAGTTCCTGGTATTTGGCGCCGAGCAGGTGAGTGGCGAAGCGGAAGAAAATCTTGAAATCCTCCTCCCTGCGGGTCTTGTTCTCGGTGCGCATCATGAAGTTGGCGAAGGCGGCCTTGACGGTGAGTTCCTCGCCGGTGGCCATATCACGTGTGATCTCGGTCGGAAGGAATCCCATGCCGACGACCGTGCGCTTCGAGTTCTCTTCGAAAAGATCATCCTTGCCGGTCCAAGTGATCGGTTCGATCTTGACGTTGATATATGGAATTCCAGTCACCGAGTTCCAGTCGGGCGATGTGCTGGACCGATCGGAGGGCACACCCAGGTAAGTGCCGATACCGAGTTCAGCGCGGACGTAGATCGGAGATCTCCACGCGCTTTCCACCCGGAGGATCATCGAGTAGGTCGGAGCCCAACCGTCGCCCGGCGTGCCGAGGTCAAAGCCTGCACCGACTTCAAACATGGAGTTGTCCCTTGCTGGCGGCAGCGGCTCACGTGGCCGGGGCTGTGGGCGAGGTGCTGGAGCTGGAGCTGGAGCTGGCGCTGGCTGAGGTGCGGGTTGCGGAGTGGTTCCGCAGAAGGGCAGGCTCTGCGGTGCAAACTCGAGTCGGATGCCGGAAGCGGGATCCGTGATCGGATTCAAAGCCGCGCGCACCGAGGCGGTTTCAAAGCCTGGATTGCGTTGAATGACGAATCCCTCCCGAGTGACGCGGATCAGGCGTGCGGCCTCTGCGGGTTGGAAGGAAAGGCGAATAAGCTCGCCTGGGATCAGCGTAGGGTCGATGGCATCCCCGGCGTTGGTGACAAAGTTGACGCGTAATTCGCAGGCTGTGACTCCACCACCGATGCTGCCCCCGGTGCCACTGACTTCGTAGCGGGCGCCGATCGGGACGAGGGTACGTGAACCAAAAACCACTCGGAAGAGCGGGGCTTCGTTGATGAGAGTGACCTGGAAGAGATTGCGGTCGATTTTTCTCACGCGAAAGGCTTCTTCGGGAAGCATCGTGAGGGTGCCGCCTTCCGGAAATCCGGCAGGAATTCCAATGGTCCAAGGGCCGAGCCCGACCAGCGAGCCGCCGCCGGCGGCGCGAGACTGGATCTCCGAGCGGACCGCCGGGCAGCCGGTCAGCTGGGCGCAAAGATCCGTATCCGTGGCGAAAGTGGTCTGGCTGATGGAAGAAACAGCCAAGCCTGCCATGAGCATGAGGCCGCGAAACAACCCTGAGGTAGGCATCGAGAAAGGTCTCCTTCTAAAAGAATTCTTGAAGATTGACGCGCCGCTATCACGGGAAAAAGGCAGGTTCAATCCTTTTTTATATCAATCTGCGAGCGACGGACAAGTCACTGGCTTGTGAGACGGGACTGTGGCACTTGGACCTGATACTTATGCGCGAACTCCTCAAACTCTCTCTTCCGGTGGTTCTGGGTTACCTGGGCATCATGTTCATGTCGGTGGTCGATATCCTGGCCGTGGGGCGCGTGAGCGCCGTGGCCACCGGGGCCGTGGGCGTGGGCACGAGCGTCTTCAACTGGGCCTTCTTGTTTGCAATCGGCCTGCTCTCGGCCATGGAGTACCTGAGTTCGCACGCTCAGGGCGCCGGGGATCGGGAGCGGGGTCGTAAAATCCTCGCTCAGGCCGTGCGCGTGAGCTGCGGGCTCGGGGTTTTTCTCACAGTCCTGCTGCTGGCCTTTTCGCGGCGCCTGGAGTGGTTCGGGCTCAATGAGCAGGTGCTCGAGCCCTCGCGTCGCTACCTGGAGATCCTCTCCTGGTCGATTCTTCCGGGATTATTGTTCACGGCTTTTCGGTCGCACTTGCAGGCGATGGCCATCACGCGTTCGGCGGTCGAGGCCATCATCCTGGGGAATATCATCAATGCCGCGCTCAATTATGCACTGGTGTTTGGAAATTGGGGCGCACCCCGGCTCGAGGAAGTCGGCTCGGCCTGGGCCACCGTCATCGCGCGCTTCTTCATGGCGATCTGGGTGGGTTGGGATATCATCCGCCGCGAAGGAACCATCCCCTGGGCGCATGATCGCGAGGAGATGGCGCGACTTTGGAAAGTGGGCCTTCCATCCGCGCTGCAGATGACTTTTGAAGTCGGAGTGTTTGCGTTCTCCACCACGCTTGCGGGTCGACTCGAGCCGAGTCTGCTCGCCGCCCACCAAGTGGTGCTCAATATTGCAAGCGTCGCTTTCATCGTGCCCTTTGGAATCGGCAGTGCCACGGCTGTGCTGGTGGGCAGGGCGCTCGGGGAAGGCAAGCCCGGGCTTGCCGTTAGTCAGGGACGTCAGGGAATCGCCC
>CAIOHW010000116.1 GCA_903858195.1 Oligoflexia bacterium
CCGTCGAGAGGTTCACGATGTCGATGCCCTGTCGCTGCATCTCCTGAACCTGCGAGTTCAGGCGAAGGGTGAGCGAATCAGACACTCCCCTCACCCGGGTTGCGAGCTTGGATGAAAACCCCGTGCCCTGGGTCATGGCTTGCTCCCGAGGCGAGCGCCCAGCCTCTTGACCACCTGGGGCGGAACGTACGAGGAGATGTCGCCCCCGTACCGAAAGAGTTCCTTGATCATCGACGAGCTCACGAAGAACAAGTCCTGCGAGGTCATCATGAAGAGCGTCTCCGCGCCCGGATGGATGCGCTTGTTCATGCTGGCCATCATGAACTCGTACTCAAAGTCGCTTGCGGCACGCAGTCCGCGGATCACAGCCGAGACCCCGTGATCACGCGCGTAATCCATGATCAGCCCGCTCCAGCGATCCACTTTCACGCCCGGACGGTCATGGGTGACCTCGCGGATCAGCTCGACGCGCTCTTCCACGGAAAATAGCGGATTCTTGTGCCCGGTCCCGGCCACGACGACCGTGACCTCCGGAAAAAGAGCAAGCGCCCGGTCTAGAATATCGAGATGTCCGTTGGTGATGGGATCAAAAGAGCCCGGGTAGATGGCCTTGCGGCTGCTGGGAGTGGTGCTCATGACTCGCTCTCGGGCCTCCGGTAGGTGGTGAGGATGCTGTCACCATAGGTTTTCTCACGGACTTTCACAAGGAAGGGAGCCTCCTCGGGAAGTTCCGTGAACCGCGATTTGGTCCTTCCCCATTCCACCACAAGCTTGCCCCCGGGAGCGAGCACCCGATCCCAGCTCCACCACTTTCCGCCCACGAGTTCGAGCTCCACCCCAAGCGCATACGGAGGATCGGCAACCACCAGATCAAAGAGGCCGCCTTCAGCAGCCAGCGCTTCGATCACGGAACCCGCCTTTTCGACCCGCTCGCAGTGGATCTGGACCTGGGCTTCGACCTCGAGCTCATGAGCATTGCGTTCAAGGAGCTTGCAGACGGGCTTTGCCGACTCGAAAAACACGACCGACGCGGCCCCCCTCGAGAGGGCTTCCAGTCCAAGCGTCCCGGCCCCGGCATACAAGTCGAGCACACGCGCTCCCGGCACATCGTGCTGGAGAGAATTATAGAGCGCCTGCCGGAGCTTGGCCTGCGAGGGGCGGGTTCCTCCGCCTTGCCCCGTGGTTTCGGGAGGAGTGTGGATCTTGCGGCCGCCTAGCGAGCCACCGGTGATTCGCAGCATTACGCCGCTTTTTTTAGAGGAATCCGGAACTCCGCACCATCTGAAAGTTCAACCCTGAGCTGGGACTCCTCCAGATGGATTTGCACGCTCTGGCCTTCGCGGGTGAGCTCGAGCTTGAGCCTCATGGCTCCCATCACGGCCAGATTGAGCACGCTCTCCTGAACTTCAACCTGAGGCGCCACGGGCTCACGAGAAGGGGGCTCTAGGCGCACCACGTTTGCAGGTCCGGCCAAGCCCTTCTTGGAGTCCGCTTCGATCTCCTCCCGACCCATGCCCGAGAGCATCTCGTCCATGGAAGCGTATTCAGGGGACGAGGGGGCATCAGAACCCTTTGATTCTTCGCCAGAATCGGCAATCGCAGCTTCCTGACCGGCCTCAGGAGCCTCTTCCGAGGCGTTTAAAGCCTGCTGGACCCGTCCCCGAATCTGCTCCATCTCGTCCACAAGTGAACCCCAGTCGCCTTCGCCCTTAGAATCCATGCTCCTATGTCGGAGAACTTTCTCTTGACCTTGAGATGAGAAAAAACTGCGGCAGCCGATCCCAAGCTCTGCTAGTTAGCCCCCTCACGTGTTGTTGAGGGGGGATTCCAAGAAACCAGAACTGCTGCTCAAGCCAGAGCAGCTCGCGGCGGCCCTATCGCCCAGGGCCGGCCTGCACCCATCGCCATTGGCAACACCGCTGGCAGCACCCTTGACCGTCAAAGACCTGGCCCTCCCCGGTTTGAAGTTCACACTCCCGAGCATCCCGGCCCCAGGCCAGACCCCGCCCCAGCCGGCACAGGCCCATCAGGCCAAGCCGCCCGTGCTCTCGTTTTTTGCTCCAACCCTGGCAGCCCTTCAGGATCGCATCGTAGAGAGCCTCAAGGCAGAGCCCCAGAGGCTTCTGCAACTCAACCCCCCGCGGCGCGCTGCCGTTGCCCGGCACCTGGAGCTGCTCTCCGGCCCCCATGCCCTGGGGACCTCGGCCCAGAAGGAGGGCCTCAAGGCGTGGGTCGATTCACGCCACATGGACGGCCCCGGAGGCGCCCTTTCGCGATATTTCCGCGAAGTGGCGCTGTTCTGCCTGGGCCAGGCCATTCTGCTCAAAGCGTGGTCGGACCGGGGGATACGCCAGTGGCGGCGCGAGGATCTTCAGGACCTGAACACCGCCCTGCACGGAGCCCTGCGCGCACAGGTCCCTGTGGATCGGGAAGGCTGGCAGTTCACCCGCCCGAACCTCTACTCCTGGTTCAAGCTTCCTGCCGAAATCCAGGACCTCCTCTGGAAGGAATTCACCCACTGGAGAGTCATCGACGAGGGGCCCGAGCTCCTCGTGGCCGTCGTCCAGCGACTCCGCGGGCGCGCTCCGGCTGATCACCCGCTTTACGACGAACAGATCTACCGCCTGCTTTGGCGCGTGCTCCTGCAGGGCACCGCTTCCGGGCAGTCGCAGGGAGGGCGAAGGCCGACTGCATTCAGCCCGACTCTTCGCGAGGGCTCGGTCGTGCGCTCCGGTCCGCATCCGATGGGATGGTACGGCTTCGAGTCCGATGCCTTTTCACTGTTCCTGGCCGAATTCTCGCTTCTCTGGTGGGGCCCTTCGGCACCTCCCTTCTGGGCAGCCGGAACGGGCATGGAGGGCATCGCGCGCGAGCAGCTTCACCTGAACCTCGGCACCTCAGCCAAGCCTTCGCTCCAGCAGCGGATCGCCGAGATGGAAGCCTGCGACCATGCCTGGGTCAGCGAAGAAGAAATCCTGAGGGGACAGTCCCGCTCGATCGCGGCCGCACGCCTGCGCGAGGAAGTGGATGCCAATCCGGCCCTCAAGCGCATTCGCAGCGGCGGCACGAGCCAGGGGCACCTGCAGGCCTGCGTGGCCCTTTCCAAGCTCAGGCCCGGCGGCCAGATGTGGTGGCTCCGCGAAGAGCCGCTTCATGCCTCTGACGGAGCCGAGGCGCTGCAGTACCTGCTCGACCGGGGAAGGCTCATTGCCGAGTGGGACCTGACCGATGTTCAGCTCCTGTTTCCGGCCTCTCCAATGGCAAGGCACCTGCCGCGCTCGATGTCGCTTTGGATGAGGGACTCTGATGTGCAGAGCCGCCATGCGCACCAGCCGCTTCGCATCCGGGTCAAGGGACAGCTCCGCAGCCATGTCGAGCTTCAACCCCTGCTCGAAGACCTCCTAAAACCCCTCTCGGACGAAGGCTCCCAGGTCCAGCGTCCCGGCTGGCGGATCTTCGCTCAGCGCAGTCCCCAACCCCAGCGCGAATGGGCCAACCACTGGCCCGACCCCGTGCGCGAAGAGGCTCTTGAGCTTCTCGAGCGAATCCGCAACAGCACTCAGCCGCTGGGTTCGATTGCCACGGTCCGCCCGGCCGAGTCCCACTCCGCACGCCTGCGTTCGAGCCTCGTGCTGGAAGGAACGCTTCGTGGGTTCAACCTGCGCCAGAGGGATCGCAGGCTCGTTTGCGAACCCCTGACCTGGGGCAAACGCGAACCGCGCGAATCGGATGAGTCGCAGGGGTTTGTCGTGCTTTTGGGTGATGATTCTCTCTCGGCACCGGTGAGGAGCTTTCTGGAAAGCGAGCTCGCTGCCTTCTGGCTCGACCAGAAGGCCGAGGTGCGTGGCGGTCGCTGGGTCCTGCGCGAGCAGGACATCAAGATGCTGCCCATCCCAACTGCCATCCTCAGGCAGGGTTCGCGCCAGGGGACGGAGGGGTTTGCCCTACCGCTTCCGGGAGACTGGGAAACGCTGGCTTCACAGCTTGCAGTGCGCCCCAGAGCGGTTTTCGAGGCTCTCGCCCGCCTGCCAGCGGACGGGCGCCCCGAGACACTCGAGATTCAGGCCCAGATCCATGTCCGCACGGCCCGGATCCTCGACGACCTCAAGCTCTCCCAGTCCAAGCTTGCCGAAACGGTCACCGGCGATGGCCGCGTCCTATGGCGAAACCTGATCCGGAACTGTGATTCATGCGAGGTGGGCCCGATCACCTTGCACCCGGAGATTTCGATCCTTTCGCCGCAGGGACCGATCCCCCTGCAGACGCCGCTGGTCCGCTGCCAGCGTTCCATCCATGGACAGTGGGCGATCCAACTTTCGACCGAAGTGGGTGCCTCGGTCATGCTCCAGTTTGCCAACCGAATGGTCTTCGAAGTGGTCGCCGACCAGATCGAGTCCCTCACGAATCCGACCTGGAGCGAGATCGTCGACCAGGTCCGGGCTCCCCGCAGGCTTGACCGGATTGAACAACGGGCCTCCGAGATCCTGCGCGCCAGTGGCGAACAAAAGGGCCTGATCGGTGAGCTTGAAGCCGTGCTGGCAGCAACCCTGCAGTCACTGCTGGGCTGAAGCGTTTCTCCAGGTAAAAGCCATTAGATCATCTGTTTCTTGCTGTGAGGGACAGTCTGCCCCGCCACTGCCGCGACCCATTCCCAGTAGCGCACCTCTGCGGGGCGCCAGCGCCGATCCGTTGCCTGCCACGCAAGCTCCCTCACCTGGTCAAGCGACACCTCACCATGCAGCACGGCCTGGTGCAGGAGCTTCCCGAGCAGCTGCCCCAGATTTCTGGCGCATAGCCAGAGCGAAAGCCAGTGCTCCGCCGAGCTCGAGGCAAAGACCTCGGTGGCGACCTCGGCAATCCCTCCCATGGCGAGTACCGAGGCGGACTGGCCCCTTGCCTGTTGCCTCCCGTTGCCCCGCATGCGCTTGAGGCGCTCCAGAAATCGTGACTGCTCTTCCAGGGCGATCAGCGTTGAAAGCCTCGAACGCGCCTCGACCGAGCCCGGATCCCGGCGCCGGAGCTCTAAAAATTCATGGAGATGGTCCTGCGGCAGGTCGCACTTGCGCCTCGGGTTGACGAGCAGGCTGCCGAAAAAACCAAACGCCTGGTCGAGTAAGGCTTGGAAAAACGTGTCGGTCGAATCCCCAAAGAACGTCGCCGAGCGCTGGTTTCCCCGCGCAAGTACGATGGCGGCCATCTCGGCAACTCCGTTGGCCGACGGAGAGCCGATGTAAAGCACCTTGGAACAGGGCAGGTAGAAGCGGGCATTTCGAAGCACGAGCTCCCGGATCAGCCGGAGCGCCGGACGACTCAGCGTCGAATCCTTTCGGAGCTGGTCCACGAAATCGGCGCTATGCACGCTCTGCAGGTGCACGGCATCGAACGTCGGAGCAGGGAGTTTCAAGAACTCGGCCATGGCATCGCCGTAGGACTGCATGCGCGAAAGCGCCTCACCCTCGAGATCCGAAAGCCACTCATCGTCATCAAACCCGAGTGGAGGTGCCACCGGCCCGCCGCGCACCGAGAGCACTCCGGCACGCGGAAGCTTCTCGACCTCGGACCCGATGCCCTCGGCCCAGCTCACCACCGACTGAAGTTTGTTCCAGGGCGTGCTCGAGATCACATGGAAATGCCCACCCCTCAGCTCCAGGACATCCGAAAGATGCTCCGGCCCGCGACTCGCGCGCTTCCAGTACAGATCATCGTTGTTCTGGTGCACCGTCACGAGGCTTAGCTCCTCGCCGATCTTGCGCTGCGAGATCCCGCGAATGGCAGCCGGCAGGTGCGCATCACCCACATGAAGTTCGCCGTAGAGGGCAAAAAAACGGGTGGCGCCTCCCTCCGGGGTATCTTTCGAGAACTCCATGAGGTCAGTGATGATCCCGGCAGCCCATCGATCACGCTCAAGCAGGTCCCTGTCCTTCGGGGCGACGCGACCGCGCCATTTCCAGAGCGGGAGCTCCCTGGGACGATTCAGCGCCACGAGCCCCACTCCGTTCTGGCGGGCCCAATCCACGAGCGGAGCATAGTGCTCCCACGGAAACCCCCACTCCTCGAAATAGCGGATCTTTTTCAGGAAGGTCACCGTGTCGATCAGGCCTGCAGAAAACGCATCGAGTTCCGCTTGTCGATTCGAAGGGACGAACTCAAGTCCAAGAAACCACTTTTCGCCCGGCTTGACTGCGTCCTGAAGAAGCCTGAGTGCGGTTCGCTGGGCCTGACCCAACGTGTGGTAATCGGCCACCAGCACGACGTCTGCTTCGCGCATCCTGCGTTTCAGCAGCTCGCGCGAACTGCGCCTCGGCTGGCGGGCGATCGAGTCAAACGACTCTTTGTAGGATTTCTCGTACCGCACGATCGGCTCCGGAAGTCTGCCCAGAAGTCTTGCCACTTCCGCTTCGAGAGCAGAGTGGATCCGCCGCTGGAGCTTCAGGAGCCTGCGATGGGCCTTCACCTGCCCGGGGCCCCCCGGACGGCAGCAGGAGTGAGGATGAACCGACATCGGCCGATGCGAGCCTCGTCAGGAAGGCGAGCCATCCTGAGACGGTCGTCCCACCCGGCGCAAAAACCTGAGCGCCACTCCGAGATTTGATCGCAAAGGCAATCGGCCACCACTCCCACCTCTGGAATCTGATCGCGATGCGGACAATCCAGGTCCACCCAGCTCGCCTCACCATCGGTTAACCGCTCAACCAGCATGCCCTGATCTCCGGGCGAGCAAAGGCCCGCAAAAGACCGCTGCACGAGCGCCAGAAATGCCCCCCTGACCGAAGGCGCCTGCCCGGGCAGCAAGGCGGCACTGCCCTCTGCCTGCAGCTCGGACGCAGCCGCACTTGCCGCTCGTCGCCCCGCCTCGAAGGAGACGGTCTTGAGTCGGTCCGCCGCAGATGGGTCTTTTTTCAGGATTTGATCCAAAACCAAGGCGCTTCGAATCCGCGCCGCCCGGGACAGGAGTTCGAGGTACTCATCGGGCGTACGCGAGCCAAGCAGGTGAGAGGGGAAAGATGAGGCAGCTGAATCCAGATGCTTGAGCCCGTCCTGAGCGGCCTCCAGCTCAGGCGAGACTCCCTTTCGGCTGAGCAACGAAGCCGGAAGCGACAGGGATTCAAGCCAGGCGGGAGCCAGCGCTGCAAAGCTGCTGATCACGCGCTGACGTGCACGATGCTCCCAGTGCGGCTCCCGGCGGAACCAGGGATACTCACGCATCAGGCCCCTCCTTTCGATCCAGCTTGCGATAGATCGTCCTGGAGGCAACACCGAGGATCTGGGCCGTGAGCTCCTTGTCCCCCTGGGTCGCCTCAAGGGTGCGTCGAATCATGAGATCCTCAACATCCTTGAGCGAGGTCCCCAGGGGAATGGAGATTTCAGGCGATGCGGCAGGCTTTGCTTCTGGGCCTGCGATCACGGTGCGCGGCAGGTCGGCAGG
>CAIOHW010000117.1 GCA_903858195.1 Oligoflexia bacterium
CCGGATACGAGGTATTTCTTTGCCTCGCGCTCGCACTCCACGGCCCTGGGCCAACTCAGGGCGCACATCGATTCTGGAAGGGGCTTTGGCGTCCTCACCGGAGAGGTGGGCACCGGCAAGACGCTTCTCTCCCGGCTCCTGCTTCGCGAGGTAGGAGACTCCGCCAACACGGCTCTGATCCTGTTTCCCAGGCTCTCCGGACTCGAGTTGCTGGCTGCGATCATCGATGAATTGCAGATCACGCTGGATCCCCAGGCCTTGCAGCAGGCTCCCCGCCACAATATCTACGTCGACCACCTGTATCGATACCTGCTCGACTCCGCCCAGAAAGGCCGCCGGACTCTGATCGTGATCGACGAGGCTCACCGCCTCCCGCTCGAGACACTCGAGACCATCCGACTCCTCAATAACCTCGAGACCGAGCGTGAAAAGCTTCTCCAGATCCTTCTCATCGGCCAGCCCGAGCTCCACGGCACCCTCGAAAGGGAGGAGATCCGCCAGCTCACCCAGCGAATCACCCTGAGCTGCGATCTCCAGCCGCTCAGCCTCGATGAGAGCGACTCATATATTCGCTACCGCCTGGAGCAGGCGGGAGGGGCCAACCTCGTCAGGTTTGACTGGAAGGCAATCAAATGGATCCACCAGCTGAGTGGTGGAATCCCACGCACCATCAACCAGATTTGCGAAAAACTGCTCAGGATGGCCGAAGGTGAAAGGACTCACCTCATCGAGCTCTCACACTGCAGAAAACTCAACGGCACGGAAGCACGAAAACCCCGAAGCTTCCGTGAGTACCTCTCGCGGAGTGGCCTCGGGCTATGAGCCGGACCCTCTCCAAACTCAACTCCATCCGTTCGACGATCGCAGGTTCCCTTCGAGGAAACCCCGCATCCCCTCCCACACCGGTGCTCCCGGCGACCTTCACTCGCCAGGAGGCAACCCGTACCGGATCTGTGGCACGCGCCATCTTCTCGGCGGCCTTTTTTGCAAGCCTGACTCTGGTCGGCCTGGGTGTGATCTTCGTTCCGGTTCGCCGCCCAAAGTCGCAGCCGTCGGGTGTCTCGTCTGGAGCGCCGGTCGGTACCGAAATCGGCAGACAACCGGACTCCGCCGTGCAGCCGGGAACGACCGAGCTGCTGGCACGGATCGAGGCCGTGCGGACCTCGGCCGAGCGGCAGGCCCTCACCGACGAAATCATCCGCGATCTCCTCAAGCAGCGCAGAACCGATGCTGCCCTTGCACTGCTCGACCATTTGGTGGGCAGGAACCCGGGCTGGATCGAGGTCCGCTTCTCGCTTGCGAGCCAGCTCAGGGCTGCCGGTCGCGAGCAGGAGGCAATGCGTCCGCTGCTTCAGGTTCTTCAGGCTGACCCGTCCAACGCGAGAGCCTACAATGACCTGGGCGTGATCCTGCTCAGGCAGCAAAAAGCCACTGACGCAGTCTCCTACCTGGAGCGCGCAAGCTCGCTCAAGCCCGATGTGCCTGAGTCGGCCCTCAACCTGGGAATCGCCTACGAAAAGACCTCACAGTGGGAGAAAGCAAGCAAGGCCTACGGGGGCTATCTCGGCATCGCACACGAGGGAACTGATCCAGAGGCCGCCGAGCTGCGCACTCGTGTGAGGATCCGAAAGCAGCGGATCGACGCCATGATCGCAGGTTCCGGCGAGGCACGATTTCCTGCGAGCGAAGGGAGCCTGAAAAAATGAAGCTCCCCCAACTCAGTTTATTCAAGCCGCTGATCGGAATTGATCTCGGACACCGCACCATCAAGGGCGTCATCCTCAAGAAAAAGGGGCGCAAGGTGGTCCTCGACCGATATTTTTTTGCAGATCTCGCCGAGGTCCTCCCGGGCTTTCCCAAAAGCCGCGATCCATCCAAGGTCCTTCTTGCCATGCAGGAGATCCTCAAGCTTGCCGGGGTTCGTGCGTCGACCGCGATCCCGGACGACCAGGTCTTCAACTTCGAGATCTCGCTCCCGCAGATGCCCAAGTCAGAAGTGGGCCAGGCCATCCAATTCGAGGCCGCAAATCAGGCCAGGATCTCAGAGACGGAGCTTGCAGTCGATTTCTGGGAGGAGGCGGGCAAGGGCGGAGAGAAGGGCGGAATGGTCCGATACCGTGCGTTTGCAGCACGAACGGAGCAGCTTGCCGAGGCTGCCGACCGCATTCGAGGGGCTGGATTCAAGCCCGAGTCCATCGAGTCGGTGATGCTCGCCAACATCGAGTCCCTCAGGCACGCAGGCTACATCGGAGACAAAAGCCAATGCGCGGTCATTGATCTGGGAGACAGCGAGACAGTGACTGCATTCGTGCGCGATGGAGTCCTTCACTACTGCCGCTCTGAAAAAACGGGATCGGGCGCGCTCAACGAATCACTCTGCAACCGCATGGGCATCAGCTTTGACGAGTCGGACCGGAAAAAGCTCGAGTACCGATTCAACGAAGAAGGCGGTGACCCGGTCGCACGCGAGGCACTCGAGTCTGCCTACCTCCGTATTTTCAAGGCCATCAAGGACTCGATCGAAGGTTATCTCGAAAACAGCCCCGGAGCCCGGCTTGAGTCCATCCTGCTGGTCGGGGGGGGAAGCTCGGCTGCGGGGATCGCAGACGTGATCGGGGGCTTTTTCGGCATTCCGGCACTGGTGGCAAACCCATTCAAGAACATCGAGATCTACGGCGGCCGGGTGCCGCCTACAGACGGGCGAGTGGCCAGACTCGCATCACAACTCACAACCGCAATCGGACTTGCGCTGAGGGGAGTCGAATGAACCGCAAACTCAAGCAAATCGTAATGGCGACTCTCAAACGGGCGATCGTCCTTGCCACGGTCTGGGGCGTCACCAGCTCCGCCCTGCTCACGCTCCGCGCGAGCATCAGGATTCCTCGTATTCGAACACTGGCAGAGTTGAATCCACATCCTACCGATCGCCTTCCCTCCATCGGGGCGTGGCAGGCCCAATCCGACTCGGACTTTGTGGGGCCTCTCCCCTCCGTGGGCGGTGTGGCCTGGAAAGGCTCAACCCGCTCAGGCCGGCTTGAGGTTTCGCTCCCGGATCAAACCTGGTTTGAACCCGGAAACGCCCGCCTCACAGCCGAAGGGCACGCTTCACTCAAGGCCTTGGTACAGGACATCCGGCTTCTTCCCATTCCCTCTACTTCCGTGCGCATTACTGTTGCCTCGAGCACCGATTCAAGGCCCGTAGTCAGGCTCCGCCATCTCTACCCGACCAACCGGCACCTGAGCGCCGCACGTGCCTCCGAAGCGGCCACGGCGCTCGAGTCTCTGGGCCTGAATCCATCGAGGCTCTCGAGCGTCGGTCTTGGATCGTCACTGGGAGCTGCATTCTGGCGCACGCTCACGGTGACTCTCGAGTTTCCACCGCAAAAGGGAACTACAGTTCGCGGGCAATTGGAGATGGCACAGCGGTGACCCAAAAAACCCCACCAAGCAAACGCATCAACCTTCTTAGGCGGGCCCCGTCCACACCGGGCGCCGAGGCCCCAGGTGTATCCACGCGCCTGCTCTCGGGCGCGATCGTTGCCGTACTCGTATCTCTATCCTACATGGCTTTGAGCCAGCAAAGGACGCTGGGCCGAATCCGCACCGAGCGCGCCGAAATGGCGATGAAGCTTGAAGAGGTCTCGCAAAAGCTCCAACAACTCAACAGCAGCAAAGCCAACCTCCAGGTGCAGTCGAGCCAGCTCGTCACCCTTCGCCAGATCCAGGCACGAAAGGTTCAGTGGGCCGAGCTCTTCAAGGAGCTAAGCCTGCTGGTGGGGCGGGACACCTGGGTGAGCTCACTCAAAGCCTCTGCCGCAAGCGGCAAAAGAAACATGACACTCGAAGGCACCGGCGAGACCCCTCAGTCGGTCTCTGATCTTTATGAGTCGCTCGAGCTCTCTCCTCACTTCAAGCGAGTGATGCTGGTGAGTTCGGCCATCGACGAAAAAACCAATCCACCCCTTTACCGATATCAGTTTGAGATCCCGGTCGACGCTCCATCAACGGCCACCGACTCCGGCTCAAAGGAGGCAGGCCCATGAGTGCGTCGGCAGCATTGGAGCAGAACTCAGCCTCACGCCGAGAATCGCTTCTGGTGGCGGCAGGCCTATTGTCACTGGTTTATGGATACTTCCATTTCTGGCATGGGCCACGAAACCATGAGATCGCTGCGATTCGACAGCAAGTCAACGACTCCAAAATCAAGCTTGAGTCCGACCTCGCGCTCATCCAAACCCTCCAGCAAACCCTCGAGAGAAGCCGTGACTCCGATGCCAAATCCGATGCCGAATCCCTGAAGCTTGAACATCTCCGAAGGATGAACAGTCGGTTCTCCTTTCTGATCAACGAGATCTCTGGTAAATCGGGCAAGAATCCATTCAAGATCATCAAGATCACCA
>CAIOHW010000118.1 GCA_903858195.1 Oligoflexia bacterium
CCGCCCGAGAACGGGTCGGTAGCGACGTTCTTCATTTGCCGGATCACATCCATGGGATTGAGGCCCATGGGCATGAGGATGCCGCTGGAACGGTAGTGGAGATGCCAGAAATCGTAATCGACGCCTTCGCCGATCTTGCCCTGCATGCCGAGCGGGATGGCAAACGCCTCTTCGCCGGGTCCGCCAAGCCAGAAGTAGCCGTCCGACTGCTTGTACATCTTGATCAGGCGCTCTTCGAGGGCGCGAGTCTTGATCATGGTGTCGTGGATCTGGACGAGCTTCTCGGCAGAAAGCTTGAAAGAAGGCTTCTTGCCGGTTTGAACCCCGAAGGATTTCGCCTTGTTCTCAGGCTTGAGCAAGGCGCCATTCTTCGGCATTCCAACCGCAAACGGGGGGATCTTCTTTGCGCCGGGCTGTGAACCGGGCTGCGGGTGCATCCCGTTCTTCTGGTGATGTCTCTTCAAGGTTTCCTCCTAATCGACTCGGTCTGTATTACTGCCGGCGCACGCTACCTGATGCCCGGGGTTAGTTCAAGGTTTCGAGAAGCCTCTTTTCCCATTGATTTCTGAGCTCTTGCCCCTCGTTTCCAAAGATCGCAGTACTCCACTCAGGCTTGGCCTGGTCCCAGAGCAGCATGAAGTGCCAGAGCGCGATCCGCACCTCAGGCGACAGCCTGCGGACATCCTCGATCGCGGGCATGTTTGCCTTGAGCCAGCCCATGCCGGTTCTGAGGTTGATCGTCATGACCTTCATGCCGCTGATCCTGTGGGCCGTCTGGATGGCCCGAAGCGACAGTACCGAGCTCTCCAACCTAGAGACCTTGTCCTGCCCACCCACGACCGCCTGAAAGCCTCCATCCACATTCTGGCTCTGCGAAATCAGGGTGAGAGCTCCGATCTGAATCAAAGTCTCAAGCTGATAGACCACGTCCTTGCGGTTGTTTCCCGGAAACTTGGCGTCCCCGAGCACGCGATCCCGGAGCCGGGCACACGCAAGCACCAGGCGGGCCAGAGACTCGCTTTGAGCCTTGGGGCGATCAGGTGATTCGAGCGATGCACTCTCAAAGAACTTCACGCCCAGGCCCTCGCCGGGCTCGATCTTGGCCTGCTTTTCAATCAGCGAGTGATCAGCATGGGTCAGGTTGCGAAACACACCGCTCAGCACCCCATAGGCCAGAAGCCTTCCTTCATGCGGGAGCAGGACCGGACTTGCCGGATCCATGAGGTCCACGAGCTCGGACTGGGGCGCGAGGTGGCGGGCGAATGCGCCGTTTTCCTCGGTGAGTTCCAAGAAGTCGTTCAGGGCCTCCAGAAGCGCTGCATGGTCTCCGAGATGCTGCTCGGAACTCTGCGGACCCACGGAGCGGGGCCTTCCCTGCTCGTCCATCCCGAAGACGTGGGGCAGAAACCGAATCACGCTCCCAGGATCGGAAGGCATTGCAATGTACTTTTCCCAATCCCAAGGCTCGAAACGCTGGTTTCCGGAAGACTGAGAAACGCTCCAGCCTCCGAAGAGCTCGCTCGAAAGATAAGGGCTTTCCTTCGAAAAACGGGGCGGAAGTTCCTTGAGGCTCCCTTCAATCAGGCGATAGCCCTCTTCTGCGCCCTGAAACAGGGCGCGAGAGCCGCCGGTGAGCACCATGAGCTGCTGCACCGAAGACCAAAAGGCGGCAGCCGTTTCTGCGGCCTGCTCGTGGACCACGGGGGAGCCGGGATTGGACTCCATCACTCGGGCTCCCATCCGGGCCAGAGCCAGGTCGGCACGCAGACCAAACGAGATCCCGTCGAGGCGATGGACTGCACCGGTCCCGGACACTTCTGCATCGGGCACGAACATCGGATCGGCATCGTCCAGGATGAGCCTGGGGCGCGTGGCCGGCACCGTGGAGGCATTGCCGGGCAGGAACTTGGCGGCCACCCACTGATCGTAGCTCGAGCGGATCTTGGCGATCTCCTTGAGAAGCCCCTGCCGAAAGCGCTCCGGAAAGATCTTTTCGAAGGTGTCGCGGATCTGGGCCTGGACGGCCGGATCCTTGCGAGCCTTTTCGATCGTCGGTTTGGCGGCGGCAAAGATGTCGCGGCGAATGCCGCAATCCGAGACAAACGCCCCGCAGGTCAGGCGGATCCAGAAGAGTTTGAGCTTGGAGGGGCTGTGGGTGGATTCGTCATCGAGCGGGCAGGAGGGCCGCGCTTCGACGATGATCCTGGAGAGGCACTGGCCCACCGTATCGGCTGCCTCAGTCATGGACGGGGGGACATTGCCCGAGGCCACCATTTCCATGAATCCGTCAAAAAGAGTGGAGAGCTTGATGCCGACCACCTCGGATTCCAAGGCCTTCTTTTTCTGGTCTTCAAAAAGAAGGTCATAAATCGTCGGGAACTTTGCCAGGATCAGCGCGTCCAGATACTGTGCTTCGTGCCGGCGAGGGCCTGAGCGCAAGCTCGAGGCCTCACTGCGCATGTCGCGCATGCGACCGGCCATCAGGTCAAAGAGGGCGGCATCGGAATCAGCCCGATGCACTTCCTCCATCAAGGAGATCTCCTGCTTGATCCCGAGCGTTGGTCCAACAGTAGGATTGAAACGGGGATCTGCCCCTGCGGCCAGGACAGGTGCTGCGATCAGCTGTTGGAGGGAGAGGGCGGTCGAGACGAGCCTGGAGAGTTTCATTCGGGCAGCCTTTTAACACACTCATGACTCTAGATCTCCGACTTTTTTAGTCAGGTATCAACAAAAACAGATTACTCATGCAATCAATGAGTTACAGGCGATCGGTTTTGCTTGTTTTATTTAAAAATAGCCCAAAGTCTGATAGTCACCATCCAGATTGAGAAACCCCACTTGAACGCTCTCAAGCTCGCTGTACAGCGCCTGCCGCTCCTGCTTCTCGTCCTGCTCCAAACGGCGCAGGCCGCAAGCACGCTCACCCTTCCTCAGGGCCGTCACAAACTGGGGGTGATCTTTGCTCAGACCAGTGAAATCAGGGAGGCCTTCGACTCAGAGGGTGAGAGGGTTTCGCTCGTGGCTCCGTACCAGCTTGAGCTCTCCTCCCGAAACTTCAGTCGGGCCGAGCCGCGGGTCTCTGAGCTCGTCACCTTCCTGAACAATCTCAACTACCGGTACGATTCCGAAGGGCGCGATACCGATAACGGCATCCGTCCAAGCGCTTCGGACGACTCGCTCCCCCTGCTCGGTGACGCGCTTTCGCGCGGTTCGCTCGGAGTGGACGCCTGGGCCGAGCGCCAACAGTGGGTCTTTATGCTTCAGCGGGGGTTCACCGAACGCCTGAGCGCGGGCTTTGCGCTCCCGGTGATCCAGCAGAGCTTTAGGATTCGGGCCCAGATC
>CAIOHW010000119.1 GCA_903858195.1 Oligoflexia bacterium
ATTTCTTTGAAGGTGAGATCGCAGCTTCGGCGCGAGCGAGGCGCTTCAATTATATTCGTCTCAATATCTACCCCGATGGCGGTGTGAGCCGCCTCCGGGTGATGGGTGTGCAGGCGTGAGCAGTCTCGCCTCATTTAACCAGTGCGCCACCTCAGAGGCCGAGGAGGCGCTCATGAAGTGCTGCGGTTCAAGCCGGTGGGCCCGCGAGATGGCTGGGCGAAGGCCGTTTCGCACGTTTGAGGAGCTCTCTGGTGCGGCCGATGAGGTCTGGTTTTCGCTTTCGCGCGAGGACTGGCTGGAGGCCTTCTCGCACCACCCGCGGATCGGCGAGAAGCAGCTTCGCGAGAAGTTCGCCGTAACGGCCGGCTGGGCCGAGCAGGAGCAAAAGGGGACTGCCGGCGCCTCCGAGAACATCTTGAAGGCACTGGCACAAGGAAATGCGGAGTACGAAAAGCGCTTTGGCCATGTTTTTTTGATCTGCGCCACCGGCAAGGGCGCCGATGAGATGCTGTTTGCCCTGGACCAGCGAATGAACAATGGACCCGAGCGAGAGCTTAAGATCGCAGCCGGGGAGCAAGCCAAGATCACGCAGATCCGAATGAAGAAGTGGATGGGGGAGCAACCATGAGTGCATCAAACAGAAGTCCGATCACGACCCATGTCTTGGATGTGAGTCTGGGCAAGGCAGCAGCCCGGGTTCCCGTCACGCTCGAGTCACAGGTGGGGTCGGGAGAATGGGCCGCCGTCAGCCAGGGCATGACCAACGCCGACGGACGCATCGAAGACCTTATGGAGCGGGGTGCCAAGGCGGCCGCAGGGGTCTACCGGCTGACGTTCGATTTAAAGGGCTACTTTGACGCGCGGCAGACGAGAACTTTCTACCCGTCTGCCACCGTTGTCTTTGAAATCACCGACCCCTCGGAGCATCATCATGTCCCGTTGCTCCTGAGTCCGTTTGGCTATTCGACCTATCGAGGAACCTGATCATGTCCATTATCATCAGAACTTCACTCTCATCGACCCGCATCGACTCGATTCGAGCCCACTTGCGCGGGGCAAATACGGCCTTCGGCCAGGCCAATCCGGGGCCGCTTGTGGGCAGGCAGCCCGCCCACACCGTCTATGGCGGTGCGCAGCTCTTCAAGTCCGACACCGCAAAGAAGATGGCCGAAACGGCGCTCCGATCGCTTCGCGACTATGCGCCCGATGGCGCCAAGCTTGCCGCAGCCCTGGGTCAGTCCGGCGAGCGTCAGTCACTGAAGCTCTGGAACCAGGTCTACGATCGTGTGGTGCAGAAGCTCAGGCTTGAGGCAGTTGAGGATTTTCGCATCGACTTCGAAGACGGCTACGGAACCCGGCCAGATGCCGAGGAAGACGCCGACGCCACCCGCACTGCGCTGGAAGTCGTGAGCGGGATGAAGAATCGGACCCTTCCGCCCTTCATTGGCATCCGTGTGAAGCCCTTTAGTGAGGAGTGCGTGGGGCGAAGCATTCGCACCCTGGACATTTTCGTCTCGACCTTGCTTGGAAAGTCAAACCACAGGCTCCCTTCGGGCTTTGTCGTCACTCTTCCCAAGATCACCCACGTTGAGCAGGCTCGCGCACTCACTGAGATCCTCACCGGGATCGAGGAGCGAAACGACATGCCGCTTGGCTCGATCAAGTTTGAGCTCATGGTCGAGACCACGCAGGCGATCCTGGATTCCAATGGCAGGGTGCCGCTTCGTGCGTTCGTGGAGGCGGGTGAAGGCCGTTGCGTGGCGGCCCACTTCGGAACCTATGATTACACGGCGGGCTGCGGAATCACTGCCGCCTACCAGCACATGGCCAATCCCGTATGTGACTTTGCCAAGCACGTCATGCAGGTCGCGCTTGCCGGTACTCCGATCATGCTCTCGGACGGCGCCACCAACATCATGCCCGTCGGGCCGCACCGCGTAGCCGAGGGGGGCAAGCTCAGTGCAGCCCAGATGGCCGAGAATGCCGCCGTCGTGCACCGTGCCTGGAAGCTCAGCTACGACCACATCCGGCATGCGCTGGAGACGGGTTACTACCAGGGCTGGGACCTGCATCCCGCGCAGCTTCCGATCCGATATGCCGCAGTCTACGCATTTTTCTTGGAGAGCCTCGAGCCCGCCTCGCAGCGCCTCAAGGCCTTTGTCGAAAAGGCCGCCAAGGCAACGCTGCTGGGAGACGTGTTTGACGACGCCGCAACCGGGCAGGGACTGCTCAATTTCTTTCTCAGGGGGATTGCCTGCGGGGCCATCACTGAGGAGGAGGCATCAGACACCGGGCTCACTCTTGCCGAGATCCAGGGTCGATCTTTCATGAAGATCGTCCAGGGTCGCACCGCCCGAGCTTAAGCCTTAACGGATCGGGACACGGACGATCC
>CAIOHW010000120.1 GCA_903858195.1 Oligoflexia bacterium
GCCTGCGTGGACTGTGACCGCGAAAGCACCTGCTCCCAGAGCTTGCGAGCGGCGCCAAAAACGCCGAAATGGTTCAGGAGCTGCGCACGATTGGCCTTGGCATTCGCCGCTGCACCCTCGAGGGACTCGGCCTGTTTCAAGTAGGCATTGATTTGGAGCGCCCCATAACTGTCCTCGACCCCGTACTGCAGTCCCTTGAGGAGCCCAATGTTGTTCAGGATGGCCGCATTTTTCGGCTCAGCAGCATAGGCCCTCTCGAGCGCGATCAGCGCAAGGCCAAGCTGCTTTTCTTCCAGGGCAAGCCACATCCCATACCGAGCCCAGGAAGCCGCATCGCGGCCATTCTTTCCAAGGGCCTCGCGGATCTGCGAGATTGAAAAGTTCTGGTCACTTCCGGCCGGGTCGATCCACTTGAAGCGGGGATATGGCCCCTGCGCGCGAACCCCATTTTCAAGCAGCGAGAGGACGCCGAGCACGCGCGGCATCTCGGGATTGAGCCATTCGGCCGCCTGAGCTTTCGTAACCGACTGCCTGAGGCTCTGGGTGGCCCGCAAGCGAAGAGTGCCTGCGACCTGAGGTGTCGACTGTTCGCCGGGTGCCGCCTGCTCCATCTCTGAAGCCAGGTCGATGGCCGTGCGCGCCAGCCGGTAGGAAGCCTGCACCGAATAGGGACCCCCGATATCCAGAACAGGCGCCATCGCCTTCTGGAGCTGCTCAAGCGCCTGAATGCGGCCGGGAAGCACCTTGGCGAGGTTCTCCAGGGTCATGCGATCGGTGGCGGAGTTTGCGGTCGAGATCCGGACATCCGCCTGCCTGGCAAGCTCCCACCGCGCGGCACTGACAAAGAACACTCCCGGCCCCTTCGTTTGGCTTGAAGCAGCCTTCTTGAGCAGGACCACCCCGTCGGCCTCGGCGCCGATGCGCAGATAGAGCATGCCGAGTCGATAAGTGCACTCGGTCAGTTCCTCGGCACCCGCAACCTCCAGGCAATCCTTGTAATACTGGGCCGCGATTGCGTCCTTGCCGCGGGCTTCGTGGCTTCGCGCCAGCCCGAGGGCGACCCGCACGCGACCTGGAGCCTTGGGGAAAGCCTTGGAAAAGCGGGCCGCAAGCTCGCTTGAGCGTGCCTCATCACCGCCTGCATCGGCCAAGGCATCCGCGATCCGGATGGCCGATTCGATCGTGTCGGGATCCTTGGTCTGAAAACCCAGGCGCTCAAGCACCTGAGCAGACTCCGCAAACCTGCCCCGAATGAAAAGCACGGTCGCCGAGTTCCGCATCGCCTGCGTGACCGCTTCGCTGTCCGGGGCCTTCTTCTGCCAGATGGCTAGAACCCGATCGGCATTTTCCATGTCGCCCAGCTTCAAGTAGGTGGCGACTGCATTTTCGTAGGCTTTTGAGAGGGTCTCGCGCGAGCTTGATGACTCGGCAAAACGCTCATAGCCCTGAGCAGCACGTTTAAAATCTCCATCCCGCTCATGAAATCCGATCTGCATGACGCGAGTGCGGGATTCGATCTCGGCAAGCTGGCCCTTGATCCTCGCACCGGTCTTTTGGTCGAACTTCATCAGGTCTTCGTACTCGAGGATCTCTTCCACCTGATCATTGAGCTCTTCCATCGCCTCGCGGGTTTCGTCGCTTGCATTCCCTTTTTTCGAAGCCGCGTCGAGCCTGTCCAGATAGAGCTGCAGCCAAAGCCGCGCCGAAGTGATGGCCTGTTCGGACGAAGGATGCCGCTCCATGATCCCCTGGAGCCGCGAAACCGCATCGCGCCTCGATGTGGGGTATCCCGCCAGCACCTGCGCAGCCCGAAGCTCGGCCTCCCTTGCCTCGGGCGTGCCCGGAATCAGCTCGGCAAGCTCGTCTGAGGCCTTTACGAAATCCAGCTCGAGAGCAGACGGCTCATTTCGGCCGTTCTTTTCGCCGGTTGGCCGGGAGGACTCCTGTTTCTTGATTGCGTCCGCGAGGCTGGCAGTCCAGAGCGCAGCCGCTTCCTTGCCATAGCGCTTGTCACGGCTGGCGATCACCTTCTTGTAAAGGTCGGAGGCTTCCTTGGAGCGGCCAAGCTCCCGCTTGACGTCAGCGAGGTACATCCGAATCTCAGGAATCTCGTTGCGGGGATCCGAAAGCTCGAGCAGCGGCGAGAGGTACGCCTCATAGAACTTCTCCGCCAGTTCAAGTGCCTTTCGGTCGGCGGACTTTCGAAACTTCTCGTGTCCTTCGGTTGCAGTCCGGCGAACCATGGCGCGGAGATTGAGCCAGGCGGTATCGGTCTCACCCTCTGCGTCGCTGAAAAGTCGGATCTCCCGGCCCTTGCCCGGCATGAATCGCGAAAGTGCGCGATCGTAAAGCCCACGGCGAAGGTCCAGATCCACGAGCTTGACCCTGAACCGAAAGGCGGCCTCGTCGTCGGGACGTGTCTTGAGGAGCGACTCGTACACCTGCACGGCCTTTTCGGGTTCGACGTTGCGCTCATACTGGCGTCCAAGGCTCTCGAGGATCTTCGGATAATAGGCCAGGTCGCCTGCCAGCTTCTGGAAGTAGGCAATGGCTTCATCGACGTCACCCGTCTCGGTCAGGAAGATCGCCAGATCGCGAAGCGCCTCCTCGCGGATGGAAAGGAGTTTCTCCTTGCCTGCGACGGCAAGCCTGACGGCATCCTTCATCTCGGCCACGGCCTTTGAGTACTGCTTCTGGCGATAGAAGCACCATGCCAGGCGGTGCTTCACCCGGGGCAGCTGGGATTGAAAGGCCTGGGCCTGTGGAGCAAGCTCCACGGCCTTCTCGAAATACCCCTGCGCCAGACGGTAATTCCGGGCGCCGAACGCCGCCTCTCCAAGTTCCTTGTAGGCTTCCACTGCAAAGCTGCTGCGGGGAAAGTTCTTGATGATCGCGAGGTAATAGCGCTGAGCACCCGCCTCATCACCGAGCTCGGCATGGTTGTAGGCCATGAAGTAATAGACCTGATCGAGCCGTTCATGGCGAAGGCCGATGTCGAGGATTTCCTGGCACGCCTGGATTGCAAGCCTGAGGTAGGGACGGGAGCGCGAACGGTCGATCTGCCTGTCCTCGATCTTTCGCTCGAGTCGGTATTCGTGCGCCCTTCCCTCGAGCAGAAACTCTGCCCGATAAGCCTCGATGTAAATTTCGGCCAGTCGAAGGTAGAGGTCCGCACGCCTCTCGGTCGGCAGGCGCCTCGAGAGCGTGAGCTTGAGCTGGGCGATCTCCTGCTCTCGGATCTCACGGATCCGACGCTCGTCATCGCTGATCACCTTGCTGGCCTCGGCATCGGTGTAGGGGCGCGCTGCGAGGGCCAGCGGAGCAAGCGGCTGCAGCAGCAGGATCGCTCCTGCTACTCCGCAGACGAGGTATCTTCGGTTTCGATCACGACTTTCCATCACACTCCGACTCCAACCCAAATACGTAATCGCCGAGCTCATCGTTCCAGAACTCTCCGTTGAACGACCAGAAGAACTGGTCATCCCTGCGCTTGGGAGTCACATTGCCGCGCTCCCGTTCACGCCCATCCAAGGCCTTGCGCGACATCAGCTTCTCCTTGAACCGTCCCAGCATCTCGAGCTTGATGAACGCCACCTTCTCGAACTGGGAGATCAGCTGCTCGTGGTAATCGAGCAGGCTGTTCCGGACGAATGCTCCACCCATCTCACGGATGGCCTGCAGCCTGAAGTCGAGCACCTTTTTCAGGAACTGGCCGAAACTGCCTGAGTTCGGATCCAGATTGGCAATCCCGGCCGAGAATTGGCGGATGTTCCCCATTTCGATCGCAAGCTCTCGTTCGCTCCGCACCCAGTCCTGAAACGCTGCCGAACGCACGAAGCGGTTCATGAGTCGATGAAGCGGACGCTTGGATGCGAGGGAGGCCAACGCGGCCTCCTTGCCCTGGTCATAATACCCGCCAAGCGACAGGCTCTTACCCGCCAGCATGTCCCTGACCTCGTCATGAATCGATGCGTACCGGGAGTTGAACTCGTTTACGAGTTCATTGGCATCTTCATAAAGACACAGGGCCAGATAGGCCTGAGCCCTGAGAGTGTCGATCTCGGGATTGTAGACAAACGAGAGCGCAGGACTCTTGTACGAAACCAGCCTGCCCAGGGTCCGGTTGAACTCACCCCGGCGATAGGAATTCCAGCCCTGCTCGAAGAGGATATCGGTCCAGACAATGCTCTGGCGATCCACTTGCTCATAAGCGCGCTCGGCCCGTTCGAATTCCCGAAGCTCATAAAACGCACGGGCTTCACCGGCAAGGCAACGGTTCTGAAGATCCGAGCCATCCTTCGCAGCACGGCTGCAGGCACTGAAGTCCGCCGCTGCCTCCCTGCCCATGCCCGTCAGCAGGCGGAACGCGCCACGAAGCTGGAGAAGTTCTGCCCTCATCCGGGTCCCCGACGGAATGGACTCGAGCACTGAAAGCCCCCCGGCATAGTCACCCTTGAGCCCCGAGGTCCGGGCGGCGGCGTACAGATAATAGCCGCGCTCGGATGCCGGATAATCCTGGAGCCGGGTGTGGCGCACGAGGAAAGGCCTCAGGAACTCAAGCCCCACCGATGCTGTGATCTTCGAGGTGAGAGCCAGCACCTTGCGAACGGCATCGCTGTTGGCCGAGCGGATCACTTGAAGATAGAAGTATGAGGCTGACTGCTCGAGCCCGGCCTGCACGAGCGCCTGGGCCACAAAGGCATGTGCCTCGGACTTCCGCTCTGGATCCTCCTCGCCTGCATTGAATGCATAGCGGGCGGCCCTGAAATACTGACCCGAGCGCTGGAACTCACGGGCCTCACGCAGTCGCTGGGACGCAATGTCCTCGGCCGACATCGAGGCCCTCGGTACTGCGGCAAGAACGAGGCAGGCTGCTCCGATCCAGGCCAGGCGCTTCATCAGAGCCGATACCCCAGACCGATGCCGTATTGGAAGTTGGAGAACAGCACCTGATCAGACGAGACCGCATCACCACTGACTTTGTACGTGCCGCGATAAAACGCCCCCAGAACATCCAGCCGGATGGACCAGTCGTGATTTAGAAAAAACTGCTGGGTTGAGCCCACGAGCAGCGCGATCTTGTCGTCGTCGCTCTGGCGAACCGGATCCGTCTCGAGATCACTTCCGAACCTGTAGCGGACGGTGGCATCGAGCTTCGAAACGCCGGCCTCAAAACCCCAGTCAAAGTACAGGACCTTGTTGAAGACATTGATCTTTGCGTACCAGGGAACCCAATGCAGGAGCACTCCCGCCTGGCTGTTGATGTCACGCACAAAGGGCTGGACACTCTCGGCTTCGAGAGCCTGAAAGGCTGCGTTTGAGCTGTTGAAAGTCTTCGAATAGAAGGCCTCCACACCGAATGCCTCGCTGAAAAATACGGCAAGCCTGGGCTCCACGTACTGCACGTCGCGATAGGGATTGCTTGATCCGACACCGCCAGAAGCACTGAGCAGCAGCCTGCCGGCCTTCGTGTAGCGCCGGTTCTGCAACACGTAGATCTTCTTGTCCTTGTCGAGCCAGCTAAAGCTATACTCGTCCGAGGCGGACTCTTTCGCCTCGGCAGCCTCGCTGTTGCGGGTCCAGGCACCTGCCATCAGCACCAGCCAGATGAGTGCAACCCACACCCATCCCAACCGAAAATCCCGACCCTCGCGTCCTAAACTTGTGCCCTGATTCTCCATGCTTGAAAGTTTGAGGATTGCCGCCCAAAAGGGCAAGGATTTCTCTCAGCCATACAGAGGGTCGTCAACGAACTGACACCGCGTCGCAGGCATTCCGGTGCGGGCAATGACGGCAGGATTCCCTCGCAGTGGGACGCGCCTCTCCCTGCTCCGGTGCACCCACGAGGACGGCTGCACGGACTGCAAACTCCGGCGCACGTTCACGGATCGAGGCCGGATCGATCGGGATCTCGACTTCTTCGACTCCCTCGGGAGCGATCTGTACGACCCGGGCTCGGATCTCGCTGACCCCGGTCTCGGGATTCTGACGAACAAATGCATCTACCGCGCCGGCATAGAGTTCAAGCTGCGGCCCATAGAGCTCCCTCACCACCCCGGGATCCTTGAGTGCGGAGAAGACCTTGTAGTCCAGCACCGTGAGCACGCCTTCTGAAAAACTCAGGCGATCGATCGCACCGACCAGGCTGGTTCGACCCACTCGCCACTCAAAAGGCCATTCAGAAAGCCCCTCGCCCTGCAACCAGGTCGTGCTTCCCAGCCACTCCAGCACCGGAGCGGCGCGGAAGCGGGTTCCCAAGGCTTCGAGCTCCAACAGCTGCCCTGCGATCGCCTCGTGCTCGGCCGGAAACCGTGCCCAGGCTTCCAAAAGCGCATGGACGCGCTTGCCGAGCTCAACGGCCGAAACCCCCTGTGCCCAAGGATCGGGAGAAGCCCCCTCACCCGGATCTTCATCGCGCTCCCCGGTTTGGACCGCCTTCGCGGGCGCGGCACCGAGCACCGAACGCACGTACGCACGCTCACATCTCGAAAGCAGCGTCCACTCCGTGACCGCATGACGTGCGCGTTCAAGCCCGGTGCCTGGAAGGCGCACCGGAGGGACGGCAGAATTCTGATCCGACGGCGATGGGCGCTGCCCTGGCTGCAGTTCAGCCTCCTTGGGGGCCTCTACTGCCGGCAGCTTTCCGCCAAAGTGTTCGACCCAGGCCCTCCAGTGGTCTCCCAGTGCCGCACGTTCGGAGTCGGCTTCGATCCCCTTGGTGGGATCCACGGTCTCGCAGGCAAGCAGGAGGCTTTCGCGCGCGCGCGTGAGGGCCACGTAAAAAAGACGCTTGGACTCGGCAACTGCCGCAGCATGCTCATGCGCCTTCCACTCCAGGTATCGAGCGTCGTTGTCCACGCGCTTGCCGTCTTCGTCCCTCTCGGTGAGAAACGCCCCCTTGCGTCGGTCCCAGAACAGAAGCGGAGGAGTCCGTGCGCGCCCCTTCTTTCCGAGATCGACCAGATACACATGGTCAAATTCAAGCCCCTTGGAGGCATGAATGGTGAGCACGGGCAGGACTCCTCGATTCTTCGGCGGAGGCACGTCCTTGTCGCGTTTTCCTTCCTCGAGAAATTCCTGAAGAGTGCCCAGCACCTCGCCAAAATTGCGGCCGCCGGCCGAGAGCTCCTCGAGTCGGTGAATGAGCGCGAGCGCCGACTGCCGAAGCGATGCCACACGCTCCTCGAGCTCGCCGCTCGAGAGGAGCTGCACCAACAGCTCAGCCGGCCTCACCGGAGCCGCTCCGGCCACCCTTTGAGGTACAAGCACCCGGGCAATCGGATGATCCGAGCTCCAGAATGCCTCAAGCCTCTGGGCAGAGCCGAGCCAGCGATCCAGCTGTCCGTCGTCCACCGCGACCCAGGGCGCCCTGAGAAAGGCCAATCCCGCCATCTCATCGGCAGGATAAGCCCACCAGCGCAGCATCGAGACGAGCTCGCGCACGCGCGGATCAGCCCAGAACAGTCCTCCCCCGCCCACCGCCAGAGGAATACCCCTGCGGCTGAGCGCATGGATCCAGCGCTCGTTTCCCTTGATCCTGACCATGAGGATCGCCATGCGGTCCCACGGCACGCCCCGTGCGTTGTGCTCCATCAGATGGCGGGCAAGTTCCGCAGGATCCTCGAGCTCCATGCGGGCCACCACCGGATGCCCTGATGCAGCTCCGTCGTCACGGCCTGCAATGAGGGGCAGGTATGAAAGGGACGAAGCCTCGAAGATCGGAGGGCAGATTCGGTTCACGAACTCCAGGATTCCGGGCCTGCTCCTGAAGTTTGAGGTGAGCGAGAGGCGGCTGGGAAGCGCGTCACAGAGCTCCTCAAAAAGGCTCACATCCGCATCACGGAAGCGATAGATGCTCTGCTTGGGATCACCCACGACGCAAAGATTGGAGAGATCCGGGCGTGCCAGGTTCCAGATGATCGATGCCTGGATGGCGTTTGTGTCCTGGAACTCATCGACGAGCACGAGGTCAAAGCGCCGCCGGAGTGACTCGCGCACCTGCTCCATGCCCATGACCTGCGCAGCAAGCTTTTCGAGGTCCGAGAAGTCAAGCGCACCAGCCGCACGCTTGCAGCCGTTGTAGGAATCGAGAAGCCTCTTTGCGGTTAACGCCAGATCTGAAAAGCCGCTTCCCAGTTCGGCGGGGCTCGATCGGGGCCCCATTTCCAGCAGCCCTGCAGCATCCAAATCCCGTGTCCGCGCCAGCAGCTCTTCAAGCCCCGCCCTCCCCTCGCGCGCAAGCAGCCGCTGGAGGGCTGCTGCCTCGGCATGGGTCGAGTCCCTCGGGTCAAACCAGAGGGTTTCGAGAGATTCCTTCCAGAGCTCCGAGGCCTCGGCCTCGGAAAGCACGCGCTCGTCGCCCTGAAGTCCGAGGCTTTCGGGAAACTCCCTCAGGATCATTCCGCAAAGTCCGTGGATCGTCGTCACCCAGTGCCGCGAGAGATCAAATCTGGAAAGCTTGAGCCTCAGGTCTGAAGCAGACTTCTCCGTAAACGAAACGGCGCAGATCCTTGCATCCGGACGCTGAGTCAGGAGTCGCCTGCACTTTTCCACGAGAACCGAGGTCTTGCCCGCCCCTGCTCCAGCGAGCACGGCAAGCGCGCTTCCGGAGTGTTCGAGCACGGCGATCTGCTCGGGGGTCCATGCCGGTGTCTTTTCGAGAACGCTCATTCGCCCTCCAGCCACTCGCGCCGGGCCTGCCCGCAGGCCGACCTGACCCGGCAATCCCTGCACTCGGATGCCCCTAGGACGGGACTCGCATCTGCGATACCGGATGCGAGCGAGACTGAAGCAGTGCGGATCCTGTCTTCAAGCGTGCTCCAGAGCTCTTCGGGCGGACCGTCAAACAGACTCGAGTTGGAGGCTGCCGCCCGAGTCAGGCATCCTTCTTTGCTTCCGTTCCATTTCTTCGGAAAAAATCCGACCGAGCGCTTCGCCTCGCGAGTCAACTCGACGAGCTGCGCGCCGAGTACGGGACGATCAAACTTTCCAGCCGCGGCAATCGCATAATAGGCAAGCTGCAGTCGGTAGCCACGCTCGCGCATGTCTCCGCCCTTGAGGGCCTGGCCTCCGGACTTGTAGTCGATCACCCAGAGTCCGTCGGCATGCGCGTCGATTCGGTCGGCCTTGCCGCGGATGCAGTATTCCCTGCCCTCATGCGCAAAACTCCACTCCAGCTTGGCATCCTCTTCGGCAGCCAGCAGCCTCACGCCTGAGCGATCGCGATACTCCCACTCTTTTTCGAGAAACAGGCAAAGAAGCTGCACGACCTGACGCTCGACCTGAATTCGAAGCTGGGGGGTCGGGACCCAACCCTTGAGTCCGCCGCGCGCTTCCATCCCGATCCACGCAGACTCAAGCGCCCTGCGCGAAGCTCCCATGGCATCAGCACGGACGGATGCCGCATTGGACTCGATCCCGCGCACGAGGCACTCGACTGCAGCATGCAGGAGCTGCCCTCGGGTGCTCGGCCATGGACTCAGGTCGGGCTCGTCGGGGGATCGAATCCTCCACCTGGATCGAACCAGGGCAGTGAACGGACACCTGCTGTAGGCCTCGATGTCAGAAGCGCTTAACTCAAATCGTCCCGATTCGGCCGGAGCCATCGGCGACAACCTGACCTCGCGCGGCCTCGCATCGGCCACAATCGAGTAGCCCGCCATGTTTCTGGGATGGGCCCCCATCTCAACCGATTCCCTCACGATTCCCAGTTCGGCCAGCAGGGGCTCGATCCGCTCACGCTCGCTGCCATCCATCTCATGTTGATAGTCCAGCAGGTGGTAGGCTCCGGGTGCCGCGGCAGCCATCCAGCTTGAGAAGGCCCCGGTCCGCGCCGACCGTGCCGAATGGCTGGAGTGGATTGCGAACTCGGTGCCGAGGATCTCGCGGTCGCGCGCTCCGAGGTACAAATCTCCACTGCGCGACTCCGAAAGCCAGCGTGCGGGAAGTCCGAGCGCGAACACTTCCATGCCGCGAAAGCCGGCATTGAACTGGCTGAATCGCACGATGCGCACTCCCGTTCGGGGTCGAATCCGTCGTGCCGGTGCGGGGCTCTGCTCAGCGCGCGCACGTACCCTTTCCATCCACTCGGAAAGACGAAGTTCGAGGCCCTGAAGCCCAAGCGCCTCAAGATCCTCCCGAAGGGCGCCCAGCACCGAGCGCACCCACTCGCGGATCCTCGAGCTCACGCGGGTGCCGGGCTCGCGCTCAAAGAGCTCATGAAGTGCTTCGAGCCCAATTGAACCACGAGCAGCCGCCTCCAAACCCTCAAGCCTCGTACGAGCGTGCTCGGGAAGCAGTCGCTGGACCTGTCGCCATCCCTCTCGAGCCCCCGCATCCGAAAGAGCCGAATGAATGCGGCCCAGATCTCCGGCCTCGATTCCGACCTCGGCACGAAGCCACTCCAGAAGTCTCAGGCGCTCAAAGCCGCACGAAGCCAGCAGCGGCCCCATCCATGCGTGGCGGACCTCTTCGGAAATCCGCGTTTCAAGCGGATCTCTGGCATCGAGTTCGGAGATGTTTCGCTCAGCAAGGACGCGCGAAAGTGCCCGGCGAACCGGGGTGCCCGAAGCCGCCCCATCCGGAATGAGGATGATCAGGCTTGAATGAGGAACCCCATTCTCAATGCGCGAGCAGAGCAAGTCCCCGAGGCTCTCGGCGGCATCCTCGACGGTATGCCAGCGTTCGAAGCCACCTCCCGGGTCCCCGTCCGTAGGTGCAATCAGCGGAGCCGTCCGGACTTCCACCCTCCGCCCCAGTTCTTCGATGAAATGCAGCTCAAGACCCTGGAGCGGTGCATGGGAGTAGAGGTCGATTCGCCTGATGTGCCCCAGATCGCCGCTTTCGGGGAGGCCCGAAGCGCTTAGGATCTGCGAAGCTTGATGCAGCCATTCACACTCATCCAAGCGCCCTGACTCGTGGAGCCACTCCCTCCAGAGGCTCGACAGAGCAAGGACTTCTTCTCGAACCGGAGCAGCGCCGAGTCCCGCAGCCTGAAGCCGCTCGAGGTGCACCGCCCTTTCCTGCTCATGAACCGAAGTCAGCCTGGCCTCGGCCATGGCGTCCGAAACTTTTCTCCAAAAACCGGGCTGCGGCCTGAGTGCCAGCAGGGCCGGAAAATTTCCTGCAGTCCTTGGGTGCGAAAACAGGAGCCTCAGGTACTCCTGCCTGAGAAGCGCGGTTGCCGGCCGCGGCGGGAACGCTTCACTTGCTCGCACGATCTCGGCTGCAAGCCCTCCGATCGTGTAGACGGATTTGCCGGCGATCACCGAAGAGCCTGCCTCATCGTCCGCTGCGCGCAGGGACTTGAGGTCCTCCCTTGAATAGCCGGGCCCAAGCAGGATCGCCACGTCAGTGGAGAAACCGCGAATCACAGGACCTTCATCGCCTCGGCGTGTGCGTTCTCGAAAATGGCGAGGCCCTGCCCTGGAGAGGAGGCGCGACCGGGCTGGGCGGTCCATTCCGGATGCTGCGTCCAGCGCACGAAGTTCTCGGGGTGGGGCATCAGGCCAAAAATCCTGCCCGTGGAATCACAAAGGCCTGCAATCCGCTCTTCGCTCCCATTGGGATCGCCCTCGTATCTCAGGCAGGCCATCCCGACACGCTCCATCCTCGCCCAAACCTCGAGTCTGGCACTCGATGCGATCACCACTCGTCCTTCGGTGTGGCGGATCGGAAGATCCAGGTTTCCAAGGCCGCGCGTCCAGAGGCACCGGGTTCCCACCGGCTGGAGCCTCACCCATTCGGTGCGAAACCTACCCTGGTCATTCAGGGTGATGGAAAGATCCCTGGCAAAGAGACCGAGCTTGATGAGCGCCTGAAAGCCGTTTCCGATTCCAAGCACGAGTCCACCCCTCTGGGTGAATCGAGCCAGATCCCACTTCAGAGCGTGCTTGATCTTGAGTGCCAGCACCTTGCCTGCACCCAGATGGTCGCCAAATGAAAAGCCGCCGGGAATGGCAAGCACCTGGTAGCGCGAGCTGAGCGCATCGAGACTCACCTGAGAGCGGATGAGCGAACCCAGCGACTCCACATCGGTCTCGAACCTGGCCATCTGAAAGGC
>CAIOHW010000121.1 GCA_903858195.1 Oligoflexia bacterium
AGAGTGGCTGAAAATTCTGCTCCGAACGCTCGTCACCCGCCTGCGTGTGGCCAGCACCCGCATCCGCCAGCTTGAGAGCGCCAGCACCGAATACGCCTTCAGTGACAAGGAGGGCAAGCGCGTCTCGCACTACGTCTACCTGACGGCAAGCGACGTGATGAAGACCTGCGCCGGAATCCTCCTGGTGGCGTCCCGGTTTGGAAAACCCACCCAGATCGATGGCAAAAACGGAATCGATGTCCGCGTGCCCCTGCTGCAACGCTACGTCAACCAGATCATGCAGGTGCCGCTGGCCAAGCTCACGAGCCTGATTGATGCCTTTTCGAACTGCGGCTTCATGAAGACCGAAGAGGCGACGGGAAACGTGGTGCTGCTCGACATCCAGTTCCTCGAGAGCCTCACTCACTACCTGAACGAAGAAAACCTGCAGGACCCCAACAAGCGGCACGATGTTTCAAACAAGGGGTTCCTGATCATGTGCCTCGTGGCCAAGCACCTGAGCCGCTACCCCGCCGATTCGAGCGGCACATCCAAGATCAACGTGGCGGAAATCATGAAGCTTGAGACCCCGACCGGAGGCAAGGCCCCCTTCAGGCTCGATGATTTCGCCGAGCTCGTGCGCCTGGGCTACGCGACCAACATCTCCGCCCAGTCAAACGACGAGGTGCTCTCCAATATCGTGACCGAAAGCTTCATGCTTGCCGTGCGATTCCAGCGCATCCAAAAGACGATCCTGGCTCTGAACGAACAGAAAAACCGGACAGGAAAGTGATCAGGCAAGCTCAGGTCGAACGGCCCTGACAGCGTCGACCATCTTCTTGATGTCCTGTGCCCGATCCTTGCGTGCAACCAAGAGCACCGAGTCGGTCTCGACGATGATCAGGTCCTCGACCCCGAGCGCAGCAACGCGCCTGCCAGGCACATCCACGACCAGGCCCTTTGAATCGACTGCAGTGACCTCGCCCTCAAGACCCACACCCCACTCGTGAGAGTGACCCTGGGCCCGAGCCAGAAGTTCCACCGAAGTCCAGCTCCCCAGGTCATCCCATCCGCACTCCAGCGGAAAGGTCACGACTTTTTCGGCTTTTTCCATGACACCAAAGTCAATCGAGGTCGCCGTCATGCGGGGATAGGCGACAAGAACATCGCCCGATGCCGACTCCCAGGCGCTGCGCATCTCGGGCATCAGGCGGTCAAACTCGGCAAGGATCGATCCCACCTTCCAGACGAACATTCCGCCATTCCAGAGGTGTCTGCCATCAGCGACAAAACGCTTGGCTCGCTCGAGATCGGGCTTTTCAACAAAGGCTTCGACTTGAAGTGCCGGCCCGCCCGAAGCCGGGCCTGCCGTGCGAAGGTAGCCGTAGCCGGTCTCGGGCCTAGTGGGAGAGATTCCGAGCGTGACGAGATCGCCTGTTTTCGATGCCCAGTCGACTGCGGCCCTTACGGTGGCGACAAACCCCGGCACATCCCGCATGAAGTGATCCGAGGGCATGACCATCATGACGGCCTGCGGATCGACGGCGGCGATCTCACGGGCAGCCCAGTAAATGCAGGGTGCGGTGTTTCTACCCTGCGGCTCTGCAAGTACCCGTGCGCCCGCTGACTGCCGGCTGACTGCTTCCGAGAGCTGCGTGGTCGTGACGATCCACCGATGATCCGGCGCGATCCATCCCTCAAACCGATCCAGCGTCTGCTCCAGCAGCGTTCGCGACGAGAGGCCCTCGAAGGCCAGGAGCTGCTTGGGCTTCTTCGATGTGCTTTTGGGCCAAAAGCGGGTGCCACTGCCGCCGGCCATCACCACGAGGTGGGGGATCTTCATGAGCGGCCGTAGCTGTCCTCGATGCGCACGACATCATCAAGCTGGGGGGTGGAAGCCTCAAACACCGTGCAATCCTCGAGCGCCACCATGCGGTGGCGGCGCCCCACCGGAATGTGGTGTGCCTCGCCCGGGTTCAGGATGATGTCCTGGAGTACGCCCTGGTCGTCTTCAAAGACAAACTGCATGACCCCCGAGTGCACGAAAACCGTCTCTTCTTTTTGGCGATGGAACTGGAGCGAAAGGCGGTGGCCCTTCTTGATGAACAGAAGCTTGCCCACGTAGTCGCCGGTGCGAGCCCAGATGAGCTCATGTCCCCACGGCTTTTCGACTCGGATGACGGGCTGCTTGGCCATGGTGATTCTCCTGGGTTTGCGGCCTTAGTTTGCGGCCGGAGCCTTGCTGACGACAAAACCCGAAATGCGGCCCTGCTGCTTGAGCTCGGAGCCTGACTTTTCGGCATCGCCGCGGGTTGCAAAGCCCCCTTGGTAAACGCGGTACCACCTGCCCTTGCCGGGGATCTGAACTTCCCTCATCCAAGGCTCAAGTCCTGCCGTCTTCCAACCCTCGAGCAGGTGCTCGGCTTCGGCGGACTCGGTCACCGCAAAGGCAGAAATCTGGAGCGTGAACTGCCCCTCCGGCCTTGTGCGCTTGAGCGCCTGGGCGACCAGCGCAGAAGCCTGGGCAGGCTCCACTCCCGACTTCTTGGGTTCGCCGCTCTTTTCGGCAAGCGTCACTTTCGGAAGCTCAACCTGCCGGGCCCGCTCCAGCCTGAGGCCGGACTTGGCAACTTCGTCGCGCAGGGTTTCGTCTGCAATCACGCCGGCGGCACCTTCGGCGGCACCCATCTGATCTTGAAGCTCAAGCCGCGTGGGAACATGGTCGCCCAACTGGTTCACTTCCGGAGCATGCGGGTCAGATCCGTGTGCGCCCTGCTGCGGCCGGGGAGGCACGCGCTTGCCGAGATGGATCCCGAAGGTGAAGGCAAACACTCCGACCATCACTGCAAGTCCCAACAACAAAAGGACTTCCTTGCGTTCATAGATCAGCAGGCGTGACTTTGGTTCCATCCCTTGGTGATAGCGAGCCCCAAGGCCCAAAGTCAACTTGGGCCCCCCTGCGGACGGCACGAATTCGGCAATGCGCCAAAGCCATACGGAGGAAAACCCATGAAACCCATTACCGCCCATCGCAGGCCGGAAGAGGCAGGCCAGGGCCTCACCGAGTACCTGATTCTCATGGTCCTGATCTCACTGGTCTCGATCGCCGCAGTCAAATCCCTGGGCGGCACCATCCAGGGGAAGATCGAGCTGATCCGCGACAACATCAAACGGGTACGAGTGAATGAAAGCTGATCTGACCCGAGCACGCGAGGGCCAGGCCCTGATCGAGATGCTCGTCTCGGCAGGGCTGGTCGGCATCGTCCTGTATGGCGGAGCAAGGATGCTCAGGGCCGGACTGGATCAGCTTCGCTGCTCGCGCATGGCCTTCGAGTCGGGGCATGAGCGCCTCATGGGCGAGGTGCCGGGACCGGCAAGCCCCGTGCGGGTGCGATCCAGGGATGGCAGGATCATCGCCACCGCCCACTGCGGAGAGCTTGCCGAGTCGGCCGGCTTCACCGAA
>CAIOHW010000122.1 GCA_903858195.1 Oligoflexia bacterium
AGCGTGGGCCTCTCGAAGAAGATCTTTGATTGGCTGAGCTTCATCGGGGCGGCATCGATTCAATACCAGGATCTTGATCCTGCCGACTTCAATGCGAGCAACCTCACGGTCAATCCGCTCACCTATGACCTCTTTGGAGGGTTCACGGTCGATCCGGGAGCACCGGGCGGATTCTACCTGTCTCTCGGCTTTCGCTACAGTTCAGTGCGTATCGAGTACAGCACCCACCCGGATTCGGCCGAGCCCTCGTATGTCGTACATGCGAGCCTGAACTATCAGACTCAAAGCGGCTGGGAGCTCTACTTCTTCATGTCAGAAGAGATCCCCCAGTGGGACCAGGCTCTTGAGCCGGATTTCCTGGCGGGAGTGGGAGTGAGCTATCGTCCGAAGGCCAGAGTGCTTCCGCGCCAACCCATTCCTCGGCACGAGTGATGGGTCTAAAGTCCCATCGATTCAAACCACTTTTCTGACCAGAGATAGATCAGCCGGTGATCGAGTGGATCAGGCGGGAGCGTGAGCGGAGTTTCTCTGCGGGCTTGAGCGGGTCGAAGCTTCTTCCAGTTCTTTTCTTGCCAGACGATGTTCGTGATCTCGACAAACCCACGGTCAAGCCTCAGGCAGCGATCGACCGTGCCCGTGTGCCCTGAGCCGTGCAGGTGGCGCACGATCTTGTGGATGTCGTCTGTCTCAAAGAGCTCGAGGTTGAGGTAGGTCGCATGGACCGCGACATGCAGCAGGTTTCGGTAAGCTCGACGCCAACCGGTTTTTTTCTGGAGGCGCTTGAGAGAGTCCGTTCCAGGATCGTAGGTGGCGCCGCTTAGGTAAAAAAGCCTCGATAGCCTGGTTCCAAGCTGGTCTCCGAGTGCCATGTCGGTGGCGACCACAAGCGCCTCGCAGAAGTTGAGGTAGCGGTGGATCGAGCGTCGATCGCGCGCCGGTTGGGGCAGAAAATTCCAGATCAGGCGGTGGCTCTGTTCGTGAAAGACCGGGGCGCACCAGCTTCTCAGCTCCAAGATTCGCGCGTGCGAGGTCTTGGGGCTTCCTCGCTCCACCCGGTCGGTCGCCGACCAATAGAGCTCGTCGGCAATCGGTGTGTATTCGATCAGGTTCGAGAGCAGCGCATCGGAACTCAGCGTGCGTGGGCTTGAGATCACGGCCGCACGAAACTCTCCGCCCGCCTCTCGGTAGAGGGTGCGAGATCGGCGGTAGAGTGGGCTTAGGCTGAGCAGCCACGAATCGAACGGAAAGCCATCGAGAGCGATCCGCCTCTGGCCTTTTTCGGCAGCACGGATTGCCTTCCAGTTGCGTCGGATGCCTTGGGCGATCTCGGATCCCTGGTCTTTCATGCGATTCCGTCCTCGATGGCTTCGATGATCTCGCGCACCTGGCGGTCGATCTCGGCACGTCTATTTTCTCGGATCCATTCTTCCGGAAAGAAGTACTCGCGCTTGCGGGTCTGGACCTTGACTCCTGCCACCCGATGCACGGTACCGGAGTGGGGGTCGTAGTCCTGCTCGAGGTCAGGCGCCCGCCTCGTGGTCGAGGGCGACTGTGTTCGAATGCGCACACCCTCACGGCCGCGAAATTCGTCTTCGATCAGGAGCAGCAGCTGGATCAGCGGATCGGCCATGGCAGGGCCCACCGTACTCGAGGGGCGGCATCTGGCGCAATGGCTCCGCCCGGTCTATGAAGAGAGCAGATGAACCTCATTCAGCTCCAGAACGGCACGAAGGCCTACGGATCGAAGCTGCTTTTTGACCGGGCTCAGTTCTCTGTGAATGCAGGCGAGCATGTGGGCGTGATCGGTCCAAACGGGGCGGGAAAGACTACGCTTTTTCGGTCGCTCATCGATCCCACGGTGCTGGATTCGGGCGAGCTTGTCAGGTCGCGCGAGCTTAGGCTGGGCCACCTCTCGCAGCATGACGAGTTTGATCCCGGGCTCACGATCGAGCAGTTTGTCTCGGAGGGAGCGATTCTGCCGATCTGGGAGCTCAAGTCATTGGGCAGGGGGCTTGGGCTTTCTGAAGCGGCTTACAGCCGCCCGATGCTTGAGTTGAGCGGGGGTTATCGCATGCGCGCCAAGCTGCTCAAGATGCTGGGGCAGAAACCCAACCTCATGCTCCTGGATGAGCCCACGAACTACCTCGATCTTGAGACGCTGCTGGTGCTTGAAAAGTTCTTGCAGGGCTTTGACGGCGCGTTTTTGCTGATCTCGCATGACCGGGAGTTTCTGCGCCGAACCACCGACCACATCCTTGAGGTCGAGGCGGGAGGGGTGACCAAGTTCAGCGGCGGGCTCGATGACTACTTCGAGCAAAAGGAGCTCCTCAGGTCGCAACTCGAGGCCAGGGCTCTCTCGGTCGAGCAAAAGCGGCGTGAGGTGCTCGATTTCGTTGCCCGCTTTGGTGCCAAGGCAACCAAGGCCAGTCAGGCGCAATCGAGGCTCAAGTCACTTGATCGGCTCGAGCAGATCGAGGTCAAGCCCTTGCCCACGCGCGCGCGAATTCGGATTCCACCCCCGGCTCGCACCGGCAAGCGCGTGCTTTCCTTTGAGGGGGTTTCGCTGGGTTACGTGGACCGCTCCGTGCTGAGCAATGTCTCGATTGAGCTTCAGGCGGGCGATCACCTGGCTGTTGTGGGTCTGAACGGGGCTGGAAAGAGTACCCTTCTGAAGGGTCTTGCCGGAAGGCTTGCGCCCCTTGCGGGAAAGATTGAGCTGGGTCATGAGGTGACGCTCGCCTTCTTTGCGCAGCATGTGGCCGAGGAGCTCAACCCCGAGCACACCGTGCTCCGGGCGCTCCAGCAAAAGGCGCATCCCAGCGTTTTGCCACAAGACGTGCTGGATCTTGCCGGGAGCCTGCTCTTTAGCGGTGATGACATCCAAAAGCCCATTCGGGTGCTTTCGGGCGGAGAGCGCTCACGCGTAGCCCTCGGGCAGGTGCTCCTTCAGCGCGCCTCTTGCCTGGTTCTCGACGAGCCCACCAACCACCTGGATTTTGATACGGTCGAGGCGCTCACAGAATCTCTTAAGTCGTTTGCCGGCTCAGTTGTGGTCGTGAGCCATGATCGTTCGTTCATCGGCAGGGTGGGAACCAAGATCCTTGAGATCTCAAATGGCCGGGCGGGGCTTTATCCAGGTTCTTACGATGATTACGTCTGGAGCCTTGAAAAAGGAGCCTACGCCACGCTCGGGGGGGCGCAGCCGGTCCCTGGGGCTTCGAGGCTTGAGGCTGCAGCGGCCGAAGCAGCCCCCTCGCGCAGTGCCACTTACTTCGAAGAAGGTAAAAAGCTTGAGCGTCGGCTCAAGCAACTCGATGCGCTCGTGACGGAGCTCGAGGCCAAGGTCCCGAAGCTTGAGGCGGGAGTGGCGGCGCTGAACAGTGAGATTGCCGATATGGAATCGAAACACG
>CAIOHW010000123.1 GCA_903858195.1 Oligoflexia bacterium
AACGCGACGACTGCCGCCACGTCCTCTGGTTCGCCGACAAAACCGAGCGGAATGTTGCGCAAGATGGCCTCTTTTTGGTCCTGCGTCAAGTCCTGAGTCATGTCGGTAGCGATGTACCCGGGGGTGATGACGTTCGCCCTAACCCCTCGAGATCCAAGCTCTTTTGCGACACTTTTGGTGAATCCGATGAGCCCTGCCTTGGCCGCCGCATAGGCGCTCTGGCCGGCGTTGCCCATCTCCCCAATGACGCTCGAAATCTGGATCACCGAGCCCGAGCGTGCGCGCATCATGGCCCGGGTGGCCGCACGCGTGCAGTAGATGGCGCCCTTGAGGTCGATGTCCAAGGTCTTGTCGAGGTCCTCGTTCTTGAGTCGCATCAGCAGGCCATCGATCGTGATGCCCGCATTATTGACGAGTGCAGCAAGGGCCCCGTGGGTCTTGTGGAGGGCCTCAAAGCGGGCGTCCACTTCCTCTGGGTTTCCGACATTGAAGCCACAAAGCTCGCCTGAGCCCCCGGCTGCCTGAATTTCTTCCAGCACCTTCCTCGCGCGCTCCTCGCTCGAGGCATAGTTGATGATCACGTGAAAGCCCTCGCGGGCGAGTTTGCCTGCGATCGAGGCTCCGATTCCGCGGCCGGCACCCGTGACCAGGGCGACAGGTTTCTTGGGGGTCTCAGTCATGCTCATTTCCTTCCTGCTTGATTTCGGTGCGTTCACTTCCAAAGCGCTTCGAGCGCCTTGAGTCCTGCGAGATCGCCCATGCCGCTGATGGAGGCAGGCTTACCCAGAGGTTGCGCGATCCGCTTGGCAAGACCGGCAAGCACCTTTCCGGGGCCAAATTCAATTCCGGTTTCAAAGCCCTTTTCGAGCAGGCCTGCAAACGACTGCTTCCAAAGCACGGGATGGTCGACCTGCTCCACGAGGAGCTCAAGCACCACTCCGGGTTCACGCGTCATTACGGCTGTGCGATTGGGCACATAGGGGCAGGCAAGCTGCTTGGGCCGCTCCTGAGGGCGTGCGTCAGCAAAAAGCGTTGCCATGCGATCGCGGGCTGGAGCCATGAGCCGGCAATGGAAGGGGGCGCTCACGTTGAGCGGAATCGCCTTGCCGCCGCCAAACTCCGGGTCGGTCTTGATGAGTGCCACCGCTTCGGCGACCGCATCCACCGAGCCTGCGATGACGATCTGACCTGGAGCATTGAAATTTGCCGGCTGAACAATGGGCTCGACCGAGTAGGCGACCTCGTGGTCAGTGGCCCCTGCTCGCTTGAGTCGCGCGGATTCGGTGGCCTTCGCGCAAAGCGCATCAATCCACTCGTCTCCGCCCATCACTGCAGCCATGGAGCCCTGCCCGGCGGGAACTGCCTTTTGCATCGCTGCTCCACGCTCGTGCACCCAGCGCGCTGCAGTCGAAAGGGGGAGTGCTCCCGCCGCAACCAGTGCGGAATACTCACCGAGTGAATGGCCTGCAACGACCGAGGGCGCAAAGCCCAGCTGTTTTGCCGCGACCCGGAAGGCTGCCACGGATGTCGTGAGCAGGCAGGGCTGGGTGTTTTCGGTCAGTACGAGGTCTGAATCAGGTCCTTCAAAGCAGAGTTTTTTCAGGTCTCGGTGAACGGCATCCGAAGCCTCTTCGAAGGCCTCGCGGGCTTCAGTGAAGTTTTCACAAAGCTCGCGCCCCATGCCCACATGCTGGGCCCCTTGCCCGGGAAAAAGCGCCATGAAATGTTGGTTTGCGTTCATCTGCAATGATCCTCCCTCTACCACCTGACCAGTACGGAGCCGTAGGTGAGCCCCGCTCCAAAAACATCCATCAGCACCAGCTGACCCGGGCGGATCCTGCCGTCGCGCACCGCCTCGTCGAGCATGGTCGGCACGGTGGCCGACGAAGTGTTGCCATAGCGGTCGACATTGACGAGCACCTTTTCCATTGGGAAATCAAGCCGATTGGCAACGGCTTCGATGATGCGGAGGTTCGCCTGGTGGGGAACAAACCAGTCGATGTCAGAGACCTTGAGGCCGTTTGACTCCACGGCACGAACTGCGAAATCGGCAAGCGTACGCACGGCGACCTTGAAGACTTCCTTGCCCTTCATCTGGATCTTGTTCTGGTGCTGGTCGAGTCCCTCATGGGTGACCGGTGCCTTCGTGCCGCCTGCCGGAATGAGCAGGAGCTCCCAGAGGCTCCCATCGGATTCGAGGTGACTGGAGAGAATGCGCGAGCTCGAGTCCGCCGGAGCGCGCTCGACGATCGCCGCCCCTGCGCCGTCCCCAAACAGGATGCAACTCGTGCGATCCTCCCAGTTCACGTTCGCGCTCAGGACCTCGGCGCCGACCACGAGCACGGTTCGGCTCTGGCCCGAGCGGATGAACATGTCGGCAGTCGAGAGTGCGTAGAGAAACCCCGAACAGGCAGCGTTCAGGTCCACTGCCCAGGCTTTGGTGGCGCCAAGTTTGCTTTGGAGCCAGCAGGCGGTCGACGGGATGATCGTGTCACCCGAACAGGTGGCGTATAAAATCTGGTCGATGTCCTCGGGCTTTTTTCCGGCCATTTCAAGGGCCTTGAGCGCCGCTTCGAGACCCAGAGACGAGTTATACTCGGCTGGATTGGAGGGATCGGAGATGCGGCGTTCGGCAATGCCCGTGCGCTCACGGATCCATTCGTCACTGGAGTCGATTTTTGCAGCCAGTTCGTCGTTGGTGAGCCTGCGATGCGGAAAAGCCGAGCCTGTTCCGACAATGCGACTTGAATAGGGGGAAGAGGGGGCGGTTGCGGGGCTCATGGGTTTTCCTTGTGTTCTTGATTGCGAAGAAGGGCCTTCTCGAGGCCTTCGACGACCCGTTTCTGGAGTGCGGTGTGCGCGCGCAGCAGTGCGCTCACAATTGCCTTGGGGTTGCTCCTGCCATGACAGATGAAAGCGTAACCTTGCACGCCAAGAAGCGGGGCTGCGCCGTACTCGGCGTAGTCGAGCTTCTTTTTCAGAGCGCCAAAGACGGGGGCGGCAAGGAGGAAGCCCAGGGTGGCTACAGGGTTTTTCCGGGCTGCATCCTTCAAGGTGCGGACCACCGCAGAGCCGAGTCCTTCGACCGACTTCAGTACGACGTTGCCGACAAAGCCGTCGCACACGACCACATCGACCTGTCCCTTGAAGATCTCCTTGCCCTCGGCGTAGCCCTCGAAGCGCGCGATCTCGGAAAAATACGGAAGGCCTTCGACCATCTCGCGTGCCGCGCGCGTGAGCTCGTTGCCTTTACTTTTTTCTTCTCCGTTGGAGAGGATGCCGACTTTGGGAAGCCCGGGGGACCGGCGATCCACTTGCGCGTAGAAGGCCCCCATGACCGCAAAATCACGCAGGTGCTCGGGCTTGCAGTCGACATTGGCGCCAACATCGATCACCACGCAGCCATCCGGGCTCAAGGTGGGAAGCGTCACTGCGATCCCTGGGCGCTCGACTCCCTTGAGCCTGCCCATGTTGATCAGGGCCGAAGCCATCATGGCGCCCGAGTGACCGGCGCTGATAAAGGCTGCGGGCGAGCCCGCTTTCCAGCTTTCAGACGCCATGCGTGCGCCGATATTGATTGAGGCATTGGGTTTTTGCCGGAGCGACTTGATCGTGTCGTCCATCTCGATGTTGTCGGTGGCCTCGATCCAGGTCACAAACTCGTCTTTTGAATCAATCTCCTTGAGGAGCGGTGCGCAGGTCTTGTCAGAAAGAATTTTCTGGCAGGCATCGCGCCTTCCGATCAGGGCAAGCGTGCCACCCGCCCGCCTGAGTGCCGGAAGCGCAAGTGCAGCTCCGTGCAGGATGGATTTCGGAGCATGGTCACCACCCATCACATCAAGGATCAGCTGGGGCATCTTGAGTTCACCTTCAGGAGTGCGAAGCGGGGACGCGCAGGTTTTTCAGCGCCGAAAAGGGGCTATTTTTCTGGAGTTTTGAACAGGCGCAACGGCCTTTGTTCAGGTCTGCACCACAGTTGGCGCAGATCCCCTTGCAGCCTTCCTCGCAGAGGGGTTGAAAGGGAACGAGCAGCTGAACCTGTTCGGTGACCACATCACCGAGCTCAATCCAGTCTTCCGCCAGGTAGGTGATGTCGAGGTCCGCGTTTTTTTGATCCTGCCCCTCGAAGTCATGGGCGTGGCGGGCGTGCCCATGGAGCCTGCCCACCACCTTGCCGGTGCTGCGTCCCTGCTTGTCCTTGTCGACATGGGCGATTCCAGCCATCGCGGGATCGCGGCAAAGCAGGGTCTGGAAATTGGGGCTGCAAGCCAGCGCAAACGGAGTCGCACAGCGGCTGCAAAGCAGCTCGACTTCGGTGCGGAGGTTTCCGTCGAGCACGACGACTTCGTCGACCTTGCGAAGGAAGATCCTTCCCTCGAGCGGACGGGTTCCCTTGCGAGGCTGGGGCGACTGCTCGTCGGCGCGCGCCACCGCTGCCGGGGCCCAGGTGTCATCCTGCCCGAACTTAAGTTCGGTGCCCTGTTCTGTGATTTCGTGGAGATAGACTCTCATATGGCTTTTGGTCGCTATTGCGTGGCCGGACCTTAGCTGTAACGGGCCAGCTTCTCAAGCTGCGACTTCCATCGCCGGCGCAGGGGAGTCTCACCCAGCGCCCGCCACGGAATCTCCCAGGCCAGTTCTCGGGGCTTGAGTCCGAGCGCCTGAATCAGGCGGCGCTGCCTCATGAGGAGATGGGAGAGGGGAAGGGCTCCTCCCGCCAGGTGGCCATCTGAAGTCCGGCAGACGGGGGCCTTGGATTCAGCTCGGATCGTCAGGGTACCGAGGCTTGCCGGCTGGTTGGATCGTCCCGCCGGAACCGCATCCGAGACCCAGAAAACACCCTTCTCGTGCAGGGCATGCGTCCATTCCAGCACTTTTGGGTGCACATGAACTCCATCCGGAATGATCTCGATGAAGGTGTCAGTCCCGGCCCCCGCAAAGGCTCCAATCGCTCCGGGGTTTCGATGGTGAAACGGCATGGCGTTCCATGCATGGGTGAGCTGACGGATGCCGGACCGGTGCCAGGCTTGGGCGGTCGAGAGATCGGCCTGTGAGTGCCCCAGGCTCAGGCTGATCTTCTTGGTCCGAGCCCATCGAATGATGGCCTTCACCTCGGCCGGGTCTCCGCGCTCGGGCGCAAGCGTCAGGCGGGCAAGGGTGCCGCCTGAGAGCTCCCACCAGCGTTTGAGGAGTTCAAGGCTTGGATCGATCAGGAATTCAGGGGGATGGGCCCCGCAGGAGCCCGATGCGATGAAAGGCCCCTCGAGGTGGATGCCGGCCATGAAGGTTTCTCCTCGGGCCGGGCCTTTCTCGTGCTGGACTTGGATGAACCTGCCCAGACGTTCCAGTGCAGCCTCAAAAAGGGGCATGGGCGAGGAGATCGTCGTTGCAAGAATGACTTGAACCCCGTCGCGCCAAAGCTTCTGGCAAAGCTCGGCGAGTTCGGATTCCCCGGCACGCATGAGATCGATGCCGTAAAGTCCATGGAAGTGAAGGTCCATCACTGGCCCGGGTGCAGGCGATCGGACAGGGGAAGGTCTGGGATTGACAGGCGTTTTGGCTCGTGGCACCCACAGAGCCTAACAAAAACCGAGGTCGATTTCGATGGCTGTCCGCTCCAAACTCCACTCGTCTGCAAAAGCAAAGAAACCCGCCGCCCGCCGTCCCGTGGAGATGAAGGCTGCAGGCCCCCGCAAGGCGGAAGCCAAGGCCACTGCCAAGCCCAAGGGCGTGAAGGCAGCGATCAAGGCCATTGCAAGCAAGCTCTCTGCTCCCAAGGGGAAGACCAAGCCTGCGGCCGTGAAGCCGGCAGAAATGAAACCTGCAGCAAAAGCTGCTGCAGCCAAGCCGGCGTCCAAGGTCGTGCCTCAGGTGACTGCCGGCAAGGGACGGGGCAACGCGCCGACCAAGCCCGCCACCGGCAAGGGAGGACGTTCTGCCCGGGGTGCCGGAGCCTCAAATTCTGCCGCGGCAGCCGTTGAGCGTGTCACCGAGAGGCTCATGGGAAGGCTGGCAGCAGAACCGCAGTCCGATTCCGTGTGCCGCGAAGTGGCCTGCGAGGGTCTGGGCACTTCGGCAGGCTACTGCCGTCTCCACTACATCAAGAACTGGAAGAAGATTAAGCGCAAGGAAGTCATCCTCAAGGAAGGCAAGCTCAACCAGTACATCGAGGAGCTCGTTGCGAAGTACCCCGAGAAGTACATTGAAGCGATTCGCCTGGACCTGGCCAATGACAAGGAATTCGCCAAGGTGATCGTGGATCTCGATC
>CAIOHW010000124.1 GCA_903858195.1 Oligoflexia bacterium
CGGACATCGAAAAAGTCTATGAGCATATGATGCTCAAGAAGTCCTTTGTCTTGTTTGGTGAAGGCGCTCCCGTGCTCCAGAAGTCGCTCACGATTTCAAAGGATGGGGAGGGCATCCTGTTCAATGTACTCAGCCGCGTGGCTGCCTCCGAGTCGAGCGATCCCGTGGCACCCGTCCCGGTTCCCAAGCCCGTCGTCCGCAAGATCTGGAAGGGCAATGAAGGAAAGGACCTGAACTTTCAGGCTGCCCAGGCGTTTTGCCGGGATCAGGGCCTTGAGCTTCCTTCGAAGGAAGATTTCGAGCAGCTTGCCCGCGATGGCAAACTTGGCGACCTGACGCCTGGCGCCCAGTACTGGACCTCCAGCCACAAGCCGCCCTACACTCTCTCGGCCTACGTGTTTGACCAGAAGTCAGGCAAGGTGCTCGAAATCACCCAGAATCGCATCCGGGGAAGCTACAGCGTCAGGTGTGTGGAGGCTCTCCGCTGATCGCAGCTTCAGGACTTGCCCTGCCGGGCAAACCTTGCGGCGATGGCGGCCTTCTTGACCCCACGCTGGGCGGCGCGACGGGCGGCCTTTTTCTTGGGGTCTTCGCGAGTCTCGGCCTCCTTGCGCTGAAGCTCGGAGGCTGACTTCGCACGGCGGGTGCTCTTTCCGGCCTGGAACAAAAGCCGGATGGGCGTTCCCATGTAGCCCCATTTTTCGCGGATGCCGTTTGCCAGATGGCGGCGCAGGCTGAAGTGGACCTTCTCGGGATCGCTCACGTGGCAGATGAAGGTGGGCGGATGCCTGCTCACCTGGTGGCTCAGGTAGAACTTGGCATTGAGGGGATTGTGCACCCCGGATTCGCGTCTCACCCACTCGGTGAGCTCCTTGGTCGTGATCTTGGCGGCGCGTTGTCCGAGGATGTCTTCAAAGAGCTCGCCCAGTCCATCGAGGCCCTGGCGCTTGAGCCCGCTCGTAAATACGATCGGAGCGTACTTCAGGAAGCCGATCTCTTTTCGCACCCACTCGGCAGCGTGCTCACGCGTGAACTCGGGATTCTTTTTCTGGGTATCCCACTTGTTGATCAGCAGCACGACCGACGTCCCGGCTTCTTCGATCAGACCGCCGATTTTTTCGTCCTGATCGGTGATGCCGGTCTCGCCATCGAGCACCAGCAGCGCGATGTTCGCGCGCTCGAGCGCCTTCTTGGCCTGGATCACGGAGAGGACTTCGACCCCTTCTTCGGTCTTGCTCTTGCGGCGGATGCCCGCCGTGTCGATCAGGATCACCTCACGGTCGTCGATCACGGCCCGGCTGTCGACCGCATCAACCGTTGTACCGGCAATGGGGCTTGTGATCATGCGCTTCTCATCCAGAAGGGCGTTCACCAGCGTGCTCTTTCCGACGTTCGGCCTGCCAACGATCGCGATGCGGGGAATGGAGTCCACCGTGTCGTTTGCGGCCGCCGCAGCCTCTTCTTCGAGGTTCGCGGGTTCCGAATCCCTGAGCTCCACCCGCGCAAGCGCCTCCTGCTGGAGGTCGTCAATGCCGCGATTGTGCTCGGCAGACACCGTCAGGATGGGGTCGAGGCCGGACTCAAAAAACTCGGCCAGTGCCGCCTCATGCTGTTCGGCGTCGATCTTGTTGACCACCCCGATGACAGGAATGCGATCTCTGAGGCCAGAGCGCTGCAGCATCTGGAGCACCTCGCGGTCCTCGGGGGTCAGGCCCGTCTGACCATCAAAAATCATGAGTACGAGGTCAGCGCCCTCAAGCCCCGCCTTGACCTGTGCCCTGATCTCAGCAGCAAAGCGCCCTTCGCCCAATCCCCCGGTGTCGATCAGGCTCACCGAAACCTTGCGTCCCTTGCGAAACCAGGTGGCCTTTTCTTCCATGCGGTCGCGGGTCACGCCAGGCAGGTCATGCACGAGCGCGCGCCTGCGGCCGAGCAGCCGGTTAAAGAGCGTGCTCTTGCCCACGTTGGGACGGCCCATGATCAGGATGCGGGGGTCTGGGGTCACGGTCTTCACTGGGTGCGTCCCTTCTCGGGAAGGTGGTAGCCCAGGCGCTTGAGCATCTCGGCGTTCTTGGACCAGTCCTTCATCACGGCGACCTGAAGCCCAAGAAAGATGGGGGCGCCCACGAACTCTTCGATCGTCGCGCGTGCGGCGCTTCCGATTTCCTTGATCTTCTTGCCGCCCGCGCCAATCACCATTCCCTTTTGCGAGTCGCGTTCGACATGGATCACCGCCTCAATGCGAAGGGGCTTCGCTTCTTCGTCGAACTTGCTGATCTCGACCGCACACGAGTACGGAAGCTCGTCACCGAGCTTCATGAACAGCTGTTCACGGATCTTTTCGGCCACAAAAAAGCGCATGGGACGATCTGAGAGCTGGTCTTCGTCCGGAAACAGGAAGGGTCCGTCCGGGAGCGAAGCCCAGGTCGTTTGAAGCAGCTGGTCTACTCCCTGGCCTCGCCTTCCGGAGATCTGAGCGGATTCGAGAGCAGAAAAGCCGAGCCCGGTGAGCTTGTCGCATACGCCTGAGACGAGCTCATTGGTTTTCTGGCTCTGCGAACGCACATCGCTCTTGTTGAGGAGGATGGAGATCGGCGTGCGGCGGTCGGCCTTCTTTTCGAGGATCGCAATCACGGCCTGCTCGTGCTCGAGCTTGGAATCGGGATCGACGAGGTACCAGATGCGGTTCGGGCCATCGAGCGCCTCTCCGGCCTCGCCGACCATGAACTCGTTGAAACCGCCCGTTCTTGCCTTGTGGATTCCGGGGGTGTCGACGAACACGATCTGTCCGTGCTCGTCGGTGAGGATGCCAAGCACCCTTTCGCGCGTGGTCTGGGCCTTCGGGGTCACGATCGAGACCTGCGAGCCCAGCACTCGGTTCAGGAGGGTTGATTTTCCGGCATTCGGCCTGCCGATGATGGCGACCAGCCCTGACTTGGTTCCCTGAGTACTGCTTTTCATGTTCAAACCTGCTGGACGAACTCAAGCGCCGCGCGTGCGGCGTTCTGTTCGGCTTCTTTCTTGGAAGTGCCCTGCGCGCGGGCGAGTGATTTTTCCTGCAGCCTGACTTCGACTTCGAAGATCTTGGCGTGATCCGGGCCCTGCGAGCCGACCAGATGATAGGTGGGCGCGACCTTGAAACGCGCCTGCGAGACTTCTTGGAGTTGGGTTTTGTGGTCGTAGAGGAGGATCAGGTCCTTCTCGTCCGAGAAGAGCGGAGCAAAGAGGTGCCGCACCACCGGGTAGACCGCATTGTAGCCACCATCGAGGTAGATCGCTGCGATCACCGCCTCGAACGTGCTGGAGAGAATAGAGGGTTTTTGGTTGCCGCCGGTCTGGGTCTCTCCCTTGCCGAGGCGAATGGAGTCCTGCAGGTAGATCATGCGTGCCAGATGGGCGAGGGTCTTTTCGTTCACTACGGCAGCCCTCATTTTGGAGAGCTGGCCTTCGTTGGCATTGGGAAAAGCCTCAAGCAGGAGGTCTGAGACGATCAGATCGAGAATGGCGTCACCCAGAAACTCGAGGCGCTCGTTGTCCCGAAGCGCCAGGGGCTTTCCGGGCATGTGCTCATGTCCGTAGGAAGTGTGGGTCAGCGACTGAATCAGGACGCCCCGATCTCCAAACACATAGCCGAGGCGCTGCTGCAGACGTTCCAGATCAATCACGCACCGTGTCTTTACAAAAAAAGTCCGGTATTGTCAAAACCGCGTGATTTCGAGGGGTTATTCTCCCTTCAAGAGCTCCAGATACGGCCTAAGTTCTTGATTTTGCTCGATCTGCTGGCGGACCTCACGCGAGTCATTCACAAAACGGGGAATCCGAATCTGCTTCCAGGCCGAGGCCGAAATCCGGGGCATGGCATGAGTATCGAAGACCTGGCCCTTTTCATCGATGGCTTGGGCAGCAATCTGAGAGTCCTCGAGGTCGAGCAGCCAGAAGTGGGTGAACTCCTCGGCACGGTCCAGATACCAGCTGTCGCGATGGATGTCGCGGCCCCGCTTGCCCCAGGCTCCATCGCCCAAGTAGAGGGTCCCCTCGCCTGCGGCGACCACCTTGCCGTCACGCAGGTACTTCGTGCGCTTCATCGTGTGGTCGTGGTGCTCGAGCGCCATGGAGAGCTTGAAGTGGTCAAAGATCTTGAGCCAGCTCAGCCGTCCCAGCATGTTGTGGGGATTATAGTAGCTGCGATGACTCGGGTAGATGCCCGCGTGGTACATCGCAAGCTTGGTGCGCACGCTCTTGTTTTTTTCCATCGCGTCGACCAGCCACTCGCGCTGCTTGCCAAACGGCGCATACAGGTGGGCCGTGTCGAGCACGAAAAGGGTCGAATCGCGTGTGAGCTTGCGAACAAAGAAGCTCCGCTCGTCTGAGTTCTGGTCAAAGAGGCTGTAATAGAACGGCGCCTTGATCTTGCGCTCGGAAAAACTCTTCAGGAGGTTCGTCTCGTGGTTGCCGATGGCCAGGATCATCGGGACGGTGAATCCTTCAGGCGTCACCATCTTCGAGGTCCAGACATCGAGCCACTGGTCCCAGAGGCGGGTGCGCTGGGGATTTCCGTCCTCGTAGGCGATGTCTCCGCCGAGCAGTGCAACATCGGGGCTGTAAGAGGCGGCGATCTCCGTGATCTTGCCGTAGAGTTCTCCAGTGCCCATGTCTCCGCCGTTGGCAATGCGAAGACGGGGCGAGTCTGGGTTCAGGGTCTTGAACTTGCGCTCGGGCGTAAAGCCCGAAGTCGCATCGCCCGTGATGAAGTAGTAGGGCTGGCCGGGAACCAGATCCTTGAGCTCAACATGATGCACGGCGCGCTCGGTACCGGGCCAGGTGTACCGGGTTCCGGTGGCCTTGAAGCGATAGAGGGATGCGTCCCCTCCCCGGCTCTCGGTGTCGTAGTAGACGGCCGACTCTACGAAGGCGCCCTGCGTATGATAATGAACCTGCATCGTGGTGGCGGTGTCTTCGCTCTTCCAGTTCAGGTAGACATGGGGCTTGAATTCGCCGGGTGAAAACAGGAAGTCGCAGCCCGAAAGAAGGACGACTCCCAAAAGAAGGCCGACCCGAACTCCCCACCTTCCACTGCGTTTCATGATCATGTGGAAAAACTATAATGCTGGGCCGGCGATCGCAAGTCCTCAGGCCGGATGCGCCAGTACCGCGACTTCAAGTCCGCTGGGATCGATTGAGACTTCCCGAGCCACAAGATCTGTTGTGCGATTCCAAGCTGTTTGGGAGTTACCTTCTGCAAGGACGCGGATGTAGTTCGGAGTGTAGCCCGACAGATACTGCAGGCCGTCGCCGCCCCAGCGCGCCGGATGCTCGATCAAGACTTTTGGGAGGCTGCCGCCCGATGCGGCAAGCTGTTGCCTCACCCAGCGTTCGTGGCGGGAAAGTCCAAGACGGTTCAACTCACGGGAGCGCTCGAGCCTGAGAGGGCCAGCAACCGAGCCTGGCATGCGCGTGGCCGGTGTGCCCGTGCGTTCGCTGTAGGGAAACACATGGAGTCGTGTCCATGGAAGCTCTTCCAAGGTTCGTGCACTTGCATCATGAATCGCATCGGTCTCGCCTGGAAAACCGGTGATCAGGTCCATTCCTACAAAGGCGTGCGGCAGCTCGGTGGCGATGCGTTCCAGAGTTTGCCTGACTTCGATCGCAGTGTAACGTCGCTTCATGCCGCGCAGGATCCGGGTGTCCACGCTCTGGAGGCTCACATGAAAGTGCGGGCAGAGCCTGCTGTTTGACTCGCGAACCAGATCGATCAGACCAGGGGTGATCTCGGTGGGATCCAGCGAGCCCAGACGCAGGCGCTCAATCGAGGTCTCGGAAAGGACGCGCCGCACGAGCATCTCGAAGGCCAACCCGCGTGGGCGGTGCGTTGCCGGTGTCTCATCCAAATCCACACCGTAATCCCCGAGGTTGGTGCCGGTGAGAACAATCTCACGAACCCCGGCACCTGAAAGTCGAGACACTTCTCTCACCACCTCGTGTGGATCGTGGCTCCGGGCCGGACCACGGCCATAGGGGATCACACAGAAGGTGCAAAACGAGTTGCACCCTTCCTGCACCTTCAGAAAGACGCGTGTTCGGCTGCGGGATTCAAGTTCAGGAGCTCGGAGTTCGCCCAATGGCCATTCACGGTCCATCGGGTGGCGCGAGAGCATCTGCGTGTAGTTGCGGACCTGGCCGAGGATCTCGCCTCCGCTTTCTTTGCGGAGTTGTCTGCCCTGGCTGCGGGCCGACTCCCAGGCTTTGAGAATGAGATCGGCAAGACGGGACTTGTCGCTATTGCCAACGACGTAGGAAACACCGGGCGCACCGGCGAGCCTCTCAGGCTCGATCTCCGCGCCGCATCCGGTCAGAACTACGGCTGCATCCGGATTCTGTCGCGACAGCCTGGCCGCCTGCCTCCGTGACTCGCGATCCGCTTCGTCCGTGACTGTGCAGCTGTTGAGGATGCAGAGGTCGGCTGGCTCCCCCGCTCCCGAAGCCCTCCATCCCCGGTCCTGAAGCGCAGCTTCGATGAGTTGGCTATCGGCGAAGTTCGCCTTGCAGCCCAGCGTGCGCACCACGTAGCGGCCTGGGGCGGGGCTCATGCAGAGCCTGTCGTGGGCGAAACGGTCGCGGGCGGCGCCCCGTGGGCCCGACTCGAGATCCTTGCACTTCCGAGGACTCTTTGGTCACGGGTGAAGATCAGGCGGGTCCCCAGAAAAAGTAACTCGCAGGGGCTGGTCAGATCGAGCCTGCCGGTGGAGTTTGCATGGAAATGGAGCATTCCCGTTGCCTCGATTGGAGCACGGGCTCCCCCGCAGACCAGGACCCGCACGCGGGTGCCGGTTGCAGGAATGGAGCTTTCCCTCCAGCTGAGTCCTTCAACGGTCACCGTGCTTTGCTTGAATTCTTCCGGCTTCAATGCCCAGACGGTGTGGTTGGCGGGCTCGAAATCAATCGAGTACAAGCCGTTGACTTGGGAGGGTTCAGGCTCGGGCTTCGCGGCACTCATCCGTGTATGGAGCGCAAGTCCCACCGGGTGCTGGTACAATCCGCGGTGTTCGCGAAGGCCCGTACTTCCGCTCGGGTTTCGGATCCAGCCGGGCCGCTGCAGCTCGGGCGGAAGGCGTTGCACGGCCCAG
>CAIOHW010000125.1 GCA_903858195.1 Oligoflexia bacterium
CCGGCCCCGCACCGCCTGAATGATGCGCGCGCGACCCGCGATCTCCGGAAACTCAAGCTCAAGCTCGAGCACCCGACCCCGGCGCACGGCCTGAAGCCGCGCCTCATGCTGCGCGAGCACCTGCGCTGCGAGGTGGAGCTCGGCACCCAGACCCTCGCGCGTGCGCGACAAGAACGCCTGCTCGCTCTGGAGCACGCCTGCAAATACATGAAGCGGGAGCGAGGCATTGGCCGCGCGCGCCACCTGCGCTTCGTGCCAGAGCTGGTCCCAGAGCTGGGCTCCCGCATCGTCCGAAAGGGTTGCCCGAAGCCGCACCCCCCTCGCCTCGCCGCTGCCTTCTGCCGCAAGCCAGGACACCTGCACCGCATCGGGCGCGCTCAGGCTCACGAGCAGAGCTTTAAGCCGCTGCAGGGCACGCGAAAGCCTGCCCGCATCGAGAAGCGTGTTCGTTGGATGAGCCGGAGCTTCGAGGCCAAGCACGGGAGCTGCCACTTCAGAAAGCTTTGCCTCGCGAAGCTCGACCTTGAGTGCGCCGGCCTCCCAGGCAGCCAAATCCAGCACGGTGAGCAGGGCCGACTCGAGGCCCTGCGCGTGGGTGCGGGCCATTGAAAGCGCCTCGGCAAGCGACAAGCCGCCCAGCGGCTCGCCCCCCTCGTCGACGGCCGAGAGCGCGTTCAAGATGCCCATGAGCGGTGTGCGCAGTTCGTGCGAGAGCAGCGAGATCAGGTTGCTCTGAAACGACTGAAAGAGCTTTTGCTGCTCGGCCGAGAGCGAAGTCTGGGGCAGGTGCCCCACGGTGAAGAGCTCGCTCGTCCACTCGGCAGACTGGGGCTGCAGGGCCGGCGTCACGGCCCCTGCGCCCTTGGGCTTCTTTGAAGAAGGAGTGCGAGCCATGGGATCAGTAACGATCCTCGTCGTCTTCTTCCTCTTCTTCTTCTTCTTCTTCGTCGCTGTCGTCTTCGTCTTCTTCGCTGTCGTCTTCGTCCGACTCTTCGTCCGACTCTTCATCCGAATCGTCTTCGCTGTCGTCTTCGTCGTCCGAATCGTCTTCGTCAGATTCTTCTTCTTCTTCTTGGAGCGCATCATCGGGCTCGATCTTGACGAGCCAGCCCTGCTCCATCGGGTCGTCTGCTACGAGTCCGGGCTCGTCTTCGAGCAGGTCATTGACCTCAAGGATCATTCCGTCGGCGGGCGCGGTCACTTCAAACGTCTCATTCTCGCCTTCGACAATCGCAATCACATCGCCTTCTTCGACGAGGCCTGAGCTCTCCGGAAATTCGATGCCCTGCACGGTGCCGATCTCCTCGAGCGTGGCTGCGGTCAGGCCCACGGTCGTCTCGGCGCCCTCGCGAAGGTACCAGAGCTTGCCGCCGAGGTACTCCTTGACGGCAGGTACGAGGGATCGGGGCGAGGGGTTCGGTCCGGATTTCTTCACGCTAGGCTCCTTGCGCTTGCGATGGATACTTTTAGGGCTTTTCCAAACCTAGCGGTCTCGTGAGCCCGTGTCCACCTCGACACAGATTTCGGGGGGCGCGCTGCCTGATAACCTGACTTCCAGGCAGCGGCACGTGAGCGGCACAACCGGACAAACGGGGTCAGGCATGAATCCATTCAAAAACCGTCTGGGGCTACTCGTCACTGCACTCCTCCTACCCGGCTGCGCGAGTTTCAACGAAGTGGCGACCGTACTGGCCACTCCCTTTGTGATCGTCGGGGCGGTGCTGGGCATCGTCAAAGTTCCGACTCCCTCGACGCCTGCACTGCGCATGGACCGCAACCTGAGCTCGCCCCTCTGCGTGGACCACAATTACGCCGCAAGCTGCCGGCAGGGGCCGATCACGGACGTGCCGCAAGTGGTGACCGTACTGGCAAGCCCCGAGGCGCTCTCCGAGCGCCAGGGCTCGTTTATCGCAGCCAAGCTCGTGCAACTCGCAAGCCCCGAGCGCCAGCCGCGCGTGCTCGTGCTGCATGACGCCGAGCTCGACACCGATCAGATGACTGCGGTGGGAAAGCTCGTGCGGCTCATCAATGACAACTTCAGGGTCGATAGCCTCACCTTTGGTGCAGACGGCATCAAGTCCGAGGACGCGGCGGCGCTTGCCGACACCTACTCGGCGCTGTTTCTGGTCCAACCCACGGGAGCGCTCAAGCAGGTCATGGTGCTGGAGTCGCTTCGGGCGTATCCGGGGGGACTCATCGTCATGGGACGCGATATGGCGGCGCCAGGCGACTCTACCGAGGCCCTGACCGCCCTCACCGGAACGCAGCTCGTTGCCGAGGGGGCTAGTGAGGACTGCGAGGGCCAGCCCGCGCACCATGCCGTCACGCTCGATTTGATGATCAGCGATGGCTTGCCCGAGCTTGAGCGCCAGCTTGAACTGGGCGGACGCCTCGATGCCGTGACGCTGACTTCCGAAGCCCACCTCTCGGCGGGCCGTGCCCTGAGCAACGTCGTGACCCACGCTCCGGCCTGTGCCGATGCCAGCGCCCCGCAGGCTGCGTCACTGATCTTTGCCGTCAACCGGGCCGGGCTGGGTGGGTAGTGACCCTAAGCGGGGCCTGCCCCTGTGTCTGAGCTGACACATTTTGACGCAAGCAGCACCTGCCGATCAGACTCTAGAAGTGGGGATGAGTCTCCTTTGGGGGTTTTGCACGATGGTGCGTTTGGCTTTCCGAAAGATCGGCCTCTTTTCTGCCGTATGGGCTGCGGTGGCGTTTGCGATCGCAGCCGCCCATGAGGCTCGTGCGCAGGCCCGGTTTGCTCCACGCATTGAGTACGTGACGATCACCCCTCCCGGACGCTTCAGCAAACCCAGGACGGTGGGCAGACACAAATCGACCAATCCCTCATTGGGTCGGGGTGACGAGCTATACACCTACATCGACCTTGAAACCGGCAAAGACATCACGCACGAGTTTGTCGAAAACACGATCACTGCCCGCGATGGAGGACTCGGCGCGCCGCGAGCACAGCTCAA
>CAIOHW010000126.1 GCA_903858195.1 Oligoflexia bacterium
CCGAAAAAGCAGCCGAGGCTCCGACAATCGGAAGGGTCGAGACCCAGGCTTGTGCGCGATCCCCGTCCCACGCAAATAGGCCGCGTCCCGGGGCAAGAGGCGAGTCTGAAGTGCAGGCCGAGTTGCTCATGGGTGTCGCACCCACGGCAGGGTTGTGCAGCACAAAGAGCTTGAGCCCCGGCACCCGGGGAATGAAGCGCACGCGCATCCGGATCACATCGCGAGAAGCCTCGGTCCAGATCCACTTTTCAATCTCAAAGCGCCCCTGCAGGTCGCGGGTCGTGACATGGAATGCCGGCACCCCGAGTTCGATCCAGAGCACATCTGCAACGCCTTGCGTGCGCTCTTCCCAGAACAGGCCTCCGGGCCCGGTCACCAGAAATTGGCTGTCTCGGATCTGCGCTTCATCGAGCGTGGGCCAGTAGGCTTCGGTCAGGACGCCCTGCCCGAGAGTGAACCAGGTCTTGGAGCTTGAGTACCCGTAGGCCGTACCCACGCCCTGCTTGACGCCGGTCGCCCACGACTCGGCAAGCATGCCGTCTTTTGGCGCGGCCGGGGGTGCTGCCAGGGTCAGCGCGAGTGCGGGCAGGATCCAGGGTGCAAACACGACTTAGTAGCAGGAATGGATGACGCGCTCGGAGAGGCAGGTGTCCCCGAAAGTGTTGAATCGCTCACAGTCGGTGACCTGGACACAGCGGCCCGTGATCTCGCACGAGGTCGTGTAGATGCAGTCACCCTGGGTGTTGCGCTTCTGGCAGGAGGACTGGCAGCTGATCGGAAACTGGGGAGCCGGAATGGGGTAGCCCGGGCAGGCCGCCACGGCGCAGGTCTTGGTGACGCGTTCATCCCTGCAGGCGCCGAAAAAGTCGAATGACTCGCAGGTGGTTGCCGTCATGCAGTCGCCCACCTTGAGGCAGGTCGATCGGTGGCTGCAGGTGCCGTCCATCTCAAACCGGCGGCAGCTTTCCGTGCACTCTAAAACCGGAAACATCGGTACCTGGGCGTTTGCACGCAAAATGGGGTTCAAGACGCTCAAGAGTGCCAGCAGGACGAAGCTGAAGAGTCGGTTCATGCCGACTGCATAGGAGAGCCCGGTACCCGAGTAAAGCGATTTTCAGGCTCAGGCAGCGATGGCCTGTGCCTGTTCCATCTCCTGCGGCGAGAGGGTTGCTGCAATATCGAGCAGGATCACGAGATCCTGGTCCACTTTCCCCATTCCGATCACATACCTAAAGCGGGTGCTCTCCCCGAGATCGGGGGCGGGCTCGATCTGAGAGGTCTGGAGGTCAATGACGCTGCTCACCGCATCCACGATGACGCCCATGAGGCGACCCTCGCTCTCGATCACGACGATGCAGGTGTTTCGGGTCGAGGACTTGGCCTCGAGGCCGAGTTTGATGCGAAGATCCACGACCGGGATGATCTTTCCGCGCAGGTTCATGACGCCCGAGATAAAAACCGGGGTGCGGGGCACCGGGGTGATCTGGGTCATCCGGTTGATCTCTCGCACGCTCGAAACCGGCACGCCGTAAGACCGCTCAGAAAGAAAGAAAGTCAGGTACTGGCCGGCCCTGGGGGGCGGTGACATCGATTCCATGACTCTCTGATCGGTAGGCGAAGCCCGGGACTTTAAGAAGGCGTCAAAAGCCTTTCGTCAAGCTTGGGTCAAGCCGCTCCGATCAGCAAGAGGCATGGGTGCGCTCTCCGAAGATGCTGAGTTCATGGCCGAGTTGCAGGGGGACTTCTTGAATGAAGTCACCTTCCAGCTCGAGCAGTGTGAGGAGTCCTACCTCAAGCTCGAAGACCCCTCGGTCCGGGTCGAGGAGCTCGGCAAGATCTTTCGTCTCGCACACTCGCTCAAGGGCACGGGCGCCGCAGTGGGTTTCGATGATCTCGCGCAGTTCGCCCATACGGTCGAAGACTGCCTGACCCTGCTCAGAAACGACCCGGGGCTCGTGAACACCGAGGTGATCTCGCTTCTGCTCCGGTGCGGCGATGCTTTCAAGCTGCGCATCGAGCAGCTCAAGAAAAAGGATCAAGCGCTTTGGAATCCCGAAGCCCTTGCGGTCGAAGTGCGTGCGATGATCGACAAGCTCACTCCACGGAGTGAGTCCGGCAGTGACGACGACGCCTGGCAGAAGCTTGCGCAAGTGACCCAGATCGAAGCGAAAAAGGCTGAGCTTGAGCTTGTGCCTGTCGAGGTGACGGCGCAGGCCCCAACTCCCGTGCAGGCGGCCCCAGCCGCAGCCCCAGTCGCAGCCCCAGTCGCAGCAGTGGTCAAGATCGATGCCGAGCGGGTCGACTCCGTGCTCAATCTCGTGGGCGAGCTCGTGGTGCTCAAGAGCCAGCTCATCAACCGGGCCGAGTCCTATTCGGGCGACCAGGTTTTCGTGCAGATCGTGGGCATGCTCGACAAGGCCGTGCGAGAGCTCCAGGACCGCACGCTCAGCATGCGGCTCACGCCGCTCAAGTCGCTCTTTCTGAAAACCCAGCGCGTGGTCCGCGACCTTTCGGTCAAGCTCTCCAAGACCGTGGACTTTGTGATGGAGGGCGAGGACACCGAGATCGATCGCTCGATGGTCGAGGCCCTCTCGGATCCGCTCATGCACCTGGCGCGCAATGCTTTGGACCACGGCATCGAGGCCGCGGCCCTGCGCGAGGCGGCTGGAAAGCCCGGGCGCGGAACCATCCGCCTGAAGGCCTCCTACCGTGGAGGCCGAATCCTGATCGAGCTCTCGGATGATGGAGGGGGCCTGAATGCGGCCCGCATCGGGGCTAAAGCGGTTGAAAAGGGGATCATCGGCGAATCAGCGCTCCAGTCCATGAGCGAGTCACAGATCCAGCAGCTCATCTTTGCCGCCGGATTCTCGACGGCCGAAAAGGTCACCGATGTTTCGGGTCGTGGAGTGGGGATGGACGTCGTGCGAACGCAGGTCGAGAAGCTCAAGGGGCACATCGACCTTGAAAGCCGCATGGGACAGGGCACTTTGGTTCGCCTCTCGGTTCCGCTCACGACTTCGATCCTGGACGGAATGCTGGTCTCCATCTCGGGTGAGACCTTCATCCTGCCGATGGAGTGCATCCAAGAGCTTGCCGACCTGGTGCCCTCGAGCCTGGTTTCTGTTTTTTCCGGAGGCGGCTCCGGCGTGGTCTGGCACCATCGCGGTCGCGTTCATCCCGTCATCGACCTGAGGCAGCGTTTTGGTCGGGCCCCTGAAAAGATCGGAGCCGGCCGAGCTGCCCCCGCACGCGTGGCACTGGTCGACTCAGGCGGCAGGCAGGTGGCACTCGTCGTGGACTCCCTGCTTGGCCAGAGCCAGGTCGTTCTCAAGCCGCTCGATTCGAGCGTCCGTTCGTGCAAGGGGCTTTCGGGGGCGGCCATCCTGGGAGACGGAAAAGTCGCGCTCGTCATCGACCCCTCTGGAATGGCGGCAGGAATGTCGGGTGCTGCGTGAGCCGCATCGCGCGGGATCTGGGTACCGTCACGGGCAATGAACTCATCCGCGAGCTTTTGGAGGACGAGGCCGGAATCGACGGGCTTTGCCAGCACTTGTACTTTTTGACCGGAATCTCGCTTCCGCCGATTGCAAAGAACCGGCACCTGGTGGTGAGCCGTCTCAGTTCGGTGCTCCGCAAGCAGCGACTGACCAGCCTCAGGGCCTACCTCAAGATGCTCAAGATGAGGCCTCCGGAGGATCCGCTCAGCTCCGAGTTCATCTCCGCTCTGACGACCAACACCACCCAGTTTTTTCGCGAACCGGCGCACTTCGATTTTCTCTCCGGTGTGCTTCCCGACTATCTGGCTGCAAAGTCCGGGGGGTACGGACCCGATGCGCAGGAGCTCAGGGTCTGGTGTGCAGCGGCGAGCACGGGGCAGGAGCCGTTTTCGATGCTGATTCTGGTCCAGAATGAGCTGCAGAGGCAGGCGGCCCTCAGGCGTGCGTGGAGGCTCAAGTTCCTTGCAAGCGACATCGATGAGGCGGTCCTTGAACGCGCGTCTCGCGGCATCTATTCAGCCCACGAGACCCAGGGGCTCTCGGACGATGTGCGCGAGCGATTCTTCCTTCCGGCCATCGATCCGGTGACGGGCGGCGAAGGTGCGGTTCGGATTCATCCCGAGCTTCTTTCCAAGATCGCCTTTGCTCGCATCAACCTCGTCTCGATGCCGTATCCCTTCCAGCACCCGTTCGACATCGTGTTTCTTCGCAACGTGCTGATCTACTTTGATCCCAACACCGTGGCCCGGATCATTGAGCAGATGGCCCACGTCATCCGTCCCGGAGGCCTGCTCTTTCTCGGACACTCGGAGTCCGGCTGCATGAAAAGCCCGCATTTCAAGCCCCTGGCCCACGCCGTTTACCAGAGGGTGGGGTGAGCGCGCCCATGGCACGGCCTCCGATTCGAGTGATGATTGTCGATGACTCGCCCATCATGCGGGCACTGGTGCAGCGCATGCTCTCCTCGGCTCCTGGAATCGAGGTCGTGGGACAGGCATCGGATGCGTTTGAGGCGCGTGAGCGACTGCTCGAGTACCGTCCCGATGTGATCACCCTGGATGTGGACATGCCGCGGATGGACGGAATCACCTTTCTTGAGAAACTCATGACCTACGTGCCCACGCCCGTGGTCGTCCTGAGCAGCCTGACGCGCGAGGGCTCGGAGATGGCGATGAAGGCTTACTCGGCAGGCGCAGTCCGAGTGATGGAAAAGCCCAAGATGGCAGGCGGCGCAGGCGGGGGCTTGAAGAGTGTTTCCGAGGCGGCGCAGGCTCTCATCGATGCCGTGAGGGAGGCCGCCCAGGCCAATGTGCGCGGCCCGCGCGCCCGGCTTCAGGTCCAGAGCCTCGCAAAAGCGGCATCCGTGCTGCCGGTGAGCGAAGAAATGAAGCTTGCAGCCCGTGCCTTTGATGACGGCGTGCTGGCCATAGCAAGCTCGACTGGCGGCACCGAGGCGCTCAAAGCAGTCTTGAGCCGGCTTCCTGCCGATTGCCCGCCTACGGTGGTCGTGCAGCACATGCCGGCCAACTTCATCGACACCTACGCCAGGCATCTGCAGGGGGTCTGCGCATTCCAAGTCAAAGTCGCCGGGGTGGGAGATGTACTCAGGCGCGGGCAGCTCTTGTTGGCGCCGGGTGACCAGCACCTGGAGGTCGTCAAGCGCGGGAATCTTCTGCAGACCCGACTCCACCAGGAGCCCCTGCTTCATGGCGTCCGCCCGGCTGCCGACTACTTGTTCAAGTCACTGGCAAAGATTTCGGGTCTTCCGATGTGGGCAGTGGTCCTGACCGGCATGGGCCGAGACGGGGCAGCGGGCCTGCTCGAACTCAAGCGCGCCGGTGCGCGCACGATCGCCCAGGACGAAGCCACTTCGGTGGTTTTTGGAATGCCCAAGGCGGCAATCGAGACGGGTGCGGTGGATCTCGTGCTTCCGCTCGACAGGATTGCTGTCAGGCTCAAGGAGTGGCTGGCGCAGAAGCCCCGCCGATCTTCGGATGCCGCCTGAGGACGCCGCCTAGGCGACGCCGGCCCGAACGTTATTGCGCAGGTGCCTTCTGTGCGGCTGAAGCCTCTTCGGACTGGATCGAAAAAGCGTCATCGAGGTTCTGCTCGGAACGCCGGGTCTGGATGTACTTTCCAGCCTTGTAGTATCCCTTGCCCGTGAAGCGTTCGGCCGGGAGTCCCGCCTTGACTCGCGCGACGCGCATCTCGCGTTCGCAGGTCTTTCGGTGCTTGGAAGTGTGCTTGATTTGGTCCTTGAGCGTCGCCACGTACTTGCGCTCGCCCGAGATGTGGTCGCCAAAGAGCTCCTTGCGGACAAAGCTGAGCTTGCCCTCGGAGGTGATGCCGAATTCCTCTTTCACTTCGCCGATCGGGCGCAGGGTCTCGATCTCGGGGATCTCGACGACTTTGCCGTTACCGCCCAGACGCGGGTCGGCAAGCTCTTCGCGGCAGCGGGTGAGCAGATCGTGGTCGGAGGTGAGCTGCAGCTCGAGATCGTAGGCCTCGGCCGCAAGCTTGCGAAGTTCGTCTTCGGCGGTCGACTCCTTGCGGATGACCACGTCACGATTTTCGGTCACGCCGATGGTCGCGCCCTTGTACTCACCCTTCTTTTCGATGGGTTCTTCCTTCAGGTCTTTGGCCTTGTTCAGGGGGTTCGAAGAACAGGCGGCAAAAAGGCTGGTAGCCACCAGACAGGTGGCGAGGGCGGCGGCGGGGCGACGAAGCTGAAGGGTTTTCATGCCTTAGAAGACTGAGGGTTTTTCTTTCCTTCGTCAAAACGAAAGGAAATACTCAGGGGCGCATGCCGGACCCCGTGCCGTCAAATATTCGCCAGTTACTCGGCCAGCTCCAAGAGCTGGTGCAATACGTCCAGTCCGTCGAGGAGGGGCGTACGGGCGAATCCCTGTCGCGAAGCCAGGCCGAGGCCCGTGCCGGGGCCGAGAAAGAAAGGGCGACCGAGCTCACCCGCGAGCTTGGGCTGCTGCAGGCTCGTTTTTCGGTGCTTCAAGAAGAGAAGCGCAAGGTCGCGTCGCGATCCCAGCAGCTTGAGCAGGAGCTTCAGTCGCTTCAGGCCCGGCTCTCCGAGCGCGAAGCCGAGGGGGCTACCGCCATCCTCGAGCGCGACATGCTCAAGGCCCGCTTGGCCGAGCTTTCGGGCCAGCGGCTGCTCGTGGAAAAGCAGTTTCAAGAGACGATGGCCTCCCAGCAAAGGCAGATCCAATCCAGCGTGGCTCGCTATTCGCGGGATCGGGATGAGTTCGTTCAAAAGCTCGATCAGCTCAGGCGCGAGCAGTCTGAAACGCAGCGGGAGCTGCATGAAACACGCTTGATGCGTGACGGGTTGCTCACCGAGAACCAGCGCGAGGGGCAGGCTCGCGAGCAACTGCAAAAGCAGCTCGAAGAGCTCGACCAGAAGCTGCATCATGCCCAGGCCGAGCGCTCGCGGGCGGCCCATATGGCCAAGATGAGCCATGCTGAGGCCTTTGAAGCTCGCGACCGCTCCGAGCTCCTGGAGCGGAGGCTCCGAACGCTCGAGCAGCTGGTGGGAAATTCCTGAAAGAAAAAGTGGAGCCGATGACCGGACTCGAACCGGTGACCTACGCTTTACGAAAGCGTTGCTCTACCAACTGAGCTACATCGGCGCCGGATGGGTAGGTCGAACATGGGGTATAGCGGCCAAGCCCTCAACCGGGCAAGCTAAAAGGATGGATCCAATGGGGGTCAGGCTGAAGGCACAGGTCTGGGTGTTCTGCGGATCCAAGGTTCTCCTTTTGAGGACACGCCCGGACCGCGGCGACTTTTGGCAGCCCATCACGGGCTCGGTCGAGCCCGGAGAGTCGATGGCGGAGGGGGCGCTTCGGGAGCTTCACGAGGAGACGGGCCTTGGGATCGGGGCTTCGGACCTGATTGATGTCGGGCACGAGTTTGAGTTCGACAGCCGCTGGGGTGGCAGGTCGCGCGAGCATGTCTGGTGCGTGAGTGTCGTGGGCGCCTTGGATGATGAGCCGGCCATCACGCTCGATCACAATGAACATGTGGCCTTTGTTTGGGTGGAATTCAGTCAAGCCGAAAAAATGCTCTTTCATGAAAGCGCGAAAAAGTGCCTTTTTTTGGCTAAAAAATGCGTTGACAAAAAAATCTAAGAAACGCGTTTCGACTGGATTGACTTGAAAACGAAAGTTGAACATATAGTGCGCCACTCATTTTGACATGCAACCCAAGCAGGAGAGGAACCCAACATGAACAAGGCTCAGTTGATCGAAGTCGTCGCAAAGGCATCCAACGTCACCAAGGTGGACGCTGAAAGCGTCCTCAATGCCGCGATCGACTCCATCAAGAAGAGCGTGAAGAAAGGCGAAGACGTCACCCTGATCGGCTTCGGCACCTTCACCAAGTCCAAGCGCCAGGCCCGTAGCGGCCGGAACCCCCAGACGGGCAAGGAAATCAAGATTCCGGCCATGACGGTTCCGAAGTTCCGCCCCGGCCGCGAGTTCAAGGACGCCATCAAGTAAGGTCTTTGTCGGAAAAACGACAAATTCGGGCCATCCCGTGCTATCGGGATGGCCTTTTTTTTTGCTAATGTTTGGACCATGTACGGACTGGTCAACGAAGCAATGCGGGACATGGTGGTATCCAGGCAGGGAGAGGCCTGCTGGGCCGAGATCTGCGGGCGGGTTGGGGTGCCGAGCACCGAGTTTGTCGCCATGCAGGCCTACCCCGATGCCATGACCTACGGGCTGGTGGGGGCCGCCTCTGAGGTTCTTGCGACTCCGGCAGGCGACCTGCTTCGTTCGTTCGGCGACTACTGGATCACCTTTACCGCCGAGCAGGGCTACGGCGAGATGATGGATCTGTTCGGTAAAGACCTTCTGAGCTGCCTTCGCAACCTGAACGGCATGCACGCGCACATGGGGGTCATGATGCCTGAGCTCCGGCCACCGCGCTTTGAGGTGACCGAACGCGAGGGATCTGGAGTGCCGGTCGTTGAACTCAGGTACTATTCCAAGCGCCCAGGGCTCATGCCTTTTGTGCTTGGCCTCCTGGAAGGGCTTGCCCGGAAGTTCGGGCAAAAAGCTGAGATCGGCCATGTGGGCCGTGCTTCCGAGGGGCCCGACTCACCCGAGATCTTCGAGATCCGGCTCCTCGCCTGAGTGCTCCCCACGATGGACGCTGCCCTTTCACTAGAAACTCTGGATGGCCTGTTTCCCTTCTCCTTTTTGGTGGATGAAAAGGGTGAGGTGCTCTGGGCAGGACGTTCCATCCGCAAGATCGTCGGTGGGGGCGATGTCTGCGGGGTGTGGCACCATTGTTTCAATCTCGAGCGGCCCGAGGAGCGCGCATCCCGGCCTGACGACCTGAACGCTCTGGTCGGCCAATTCATCGTCCTGAGAGTGCGCGCCGAGAGTGGCCCTGCGGTCCGTTTTCGCGGACAGGTTGCGAGACTTGCGGGAACTCCTGCAAGGTGGCTCTTTTTGCTCGGGCCCTCGATCTCGGACATCAAGGAGGTGAGAGCCTCGGGCCTCACTTACACGGACTTTTCGCCGGGGGACATGATCTTTGATTTCTTGATGCTGCTCCAGTCCGAGCGGCGCTCGTTTCACAAGAGCGAGCTGGCCCGCCAGGGCCTGGTGTGGCGAAACCGGATCTCCGATCTCCTTTACCGCTGCGCCCTCCTTTCGGCAGACGGCAAGGATGGAGGGCTGCATCTGGTCGTTGACCTGGTCTCGCGCGAACTGGGCTTTGATTTTGGGCACGTCTTTTTGGTGCGCGGCGACCAGCTCGTTTCTTCAGGCGAAGCATTTTGCGGCGAGAGCTTCAAGCAGACGCCGCAGGTCCACGGGTTTCTCGCAGCGACCCTCCATGCGGTTTTCAGGCGGGGTGAGGGTGTTCCCGGGCGGGTCTGGGAGTCAGGCAGGCTGATTTGGGGCGAGAGGCTCCGCAACGACGCCGAGTTTCCACGCGGGAGCTCGATCGGGGCGGATATTTCCTGGTCCGGGATCGCGGTTCCTGTCCGTGTGGGAGGCGAGATGGTTGCCGTTCTGGAGTTCTACTCCCTTCGAGCGCTTGAGGAGTTGCTGGGAGAAAAGCAGAATCTGGTCCGGTTTCTCGAGACCCTGTCCCTCCAGCTTGGGGCACTGATTGAACGCCAGCGTTATGTCGAGCGCGAGCGCAGCCAGCAGGCCACGATTCTCGCCTCGGCAAACCTCTCGTCCCTCGGTGAGATGGCTGCAGGCGTTGCTCATGAAATCAACAATCCGCTCACCGCGATCCTCCTGGGTTCGACACAGGCAAGGCAGATTTCACAACGAGCGCCTACGGATCTGGCCACCCTTTCAAAGGTGCTGGAGCGGATCGAGCGTTCGGCGGATCGAATCGGAAAGATTGTGAGCGGAATGCGCACGCTTTCGAGGGATGGAAGTGGTGATCCTTTTGTCTCCAGTGACTTGAATGTCATCATCGAGGATACCCTCTCGGTTTGCCTGGCGAGATTCAGGAATGCCGGAGTGGAGCTTCACTCATCTGGCAGAGCTTCTGCGGGCGTGTGGGTTCGCTGCAGGCCCGTGCAGGTTTCTCAGGTGCTGCTGAATCTTCTCAACAATGCCTTTGATGCCGTATCTGGCCAGGAGGGAGCGTGGGTGCGCCTCGAGACCCGCACTGCTCCGGCGGCCTCGGATTCAACCCCGGACTGGGTGGAGGTTGCGGTGAGTAACAGCGGACCGAAGATCAGTCCGGAGCTCGCTCCGCAGATCATGCGTCCTTTTTTTACGACCAAGCCCGTGGGCAAGGGGACGGGCCTTGGGCTCAGTATTGCCCGTTCGATTGCCGATGCGCACGCAGGTGCGCTGACCATTGAACTCGAGCGCGAGCACACCACTTTTGTTCTGCGGCTACCGGCAGCCGCTCGCACTACATCCTGAATACGCCGAAGTCGGTCTCGGGGATCGGCGCATTGTGCGCGGTCGAAAGCGCCCGACCCAGCACATCGCGGGTCTGCCAGGGAGCGATGATCCCATCATCCCAGAGGCGTGCAGTGGCGTGGTAGGGGCTCCCTTCTCGCTCGTAGGTTGCGCGGATGGGGTCCTGGATTGCGGCAATCTCTTCGGCCGAGAGTGACTTTCCGCGCGCCTGCAGCTGCTCGATCTTAACCTGCGAGAGCACGTGGGCCGCCTGCTCGCCTCCCATGACCGAGATGCGCGAATTGGGCCAGCTCCACAAAAAGCGTGGCTGGTAGGCCCGCCCACAC
>CAIOHW010000127.1 GCA_903858195.1 Oligoflexia bacterium
CACTGAGGTTTCATGAATCGTACGACGGACGTGGCAGTGGCAGGCCTGGCCTATCTCGTCCTTCAGCTCATGGTTTGGCAGGGCAATGCACCTATGGTGGGGGCCTCCGGGGGCATTTATGGCCTGCTGCTTGCCTATGGGCTGATCTTTGGAGAGCGGGTGCTGCTCTTCATGATGATTTTTCCGATGAAGGCCCGGCAGTTTATCTGGGTGCTGGCCGGGGTGGAGTTCCTTTCGGGCCTGTTTTCGCAGGGGGGGGGCGGGGCCATGAGCAGTGTTGCCCACCTGGGCGGCATGGCAGCAGGCTTTATCTACCTCTATGGACGCGGCTGGTGGTTGGTGCGGCAGCGTCGTCAGGGAGCAAAGCCCGGGATCGGGTCTAAGAAGCCCCAACCGAAACACCTGAGACTGGTTCGAAAAGACGAGTCAGACGACGGCACCCCCCCCACCTGGCACTAACGGGATGGTGGTGTCGATTGACACCTGGTCACCCAGGGGTTTAGAACCCCTCGCATGCCACTCCTCCATGATTCGGTGAATGAGAAGAAGTTTGACGTCCGTATGGTCGAGCGCAATGTTCTGCGCGGCCAGGTTTCCCAGGATGAAGTTGAGAAGGTTCTGAAGAACCTTCCAGATGACTCGGCACACGCAGTAGCCGTGGGCGAGGCTGACCTGGAAAAGCAGGAACAGCTTTCGCGTCGCTCCTGATCGCCTGACAGATCCAGATGACAGCGCCAGCGCCGGGAGTTGAGTCGGTCACCATCATCGGGACGGGCCCTGCTGGGCTCACTGCGGCCATCTATGCCGCGCGAGCCAACCTGAGGCCGCTCGTCATCGAGGGCGACCAGCCGGGAGGCCAGCTCACGATCACGAGCGACGTCGAGAACTACCCGGGATTTGCCGAAGGCGTGATGGGCCCTGAGCTCATGGAGCGCTTTCGCAAGCAGGCTGAGCGGTTCGGAAGTCGTTTTTTGACGGGTTACGTGAAGCGCGCCGATCTCTCTTCGCGGCCTTTCACGCTCGAGTTTTCGAACGGCACCACGGTGCGTACCGAGACCTTGATTGTAGCGACGGGCGCTTCGGCCAAATGGCTTGGCCTTCCGTCGGAGAAGCGCCTCATGGGCAAGGGCGTTTCATCCTGCGCGACGTGTGACGGATTTTTCTTCAGGAACCTGGATATCGCCGTAGTGGGCGGCGGTGACACGGCGATGGAAGAAGCCACTTTTCTCACTCGTTTTGCCAAGTCCGTCACCCTGATCCATCGCCGCGACACATTCAAGGCGAGCAAGATCATGCTCGACAAGGCCAAGGCCAATCCTAAGATCAAGTTCCTGCTCGACTCCGGAATCGAGGAGATCCTCGGTGAAAAGGACGTCACAGGAATTCGCGTCAAGAATCTCAAGACTGAAGCGGTGAGCGAGATTGCGCTTCAGGGTGTTTTCGTGGCCATTGGCCATCAGCCCAACACTTCGCTCTTCAAGGGTGCGCTCGAAATGAACGAAGCGGGGTACCTCAACGTCGTCCCCGGCACCACAAAGACCAATATCGCCGGAGTGTTTGCCGCGGGTGACGTTGCCGACCACGTTTATCGGCAGGCCGTCACAGCTGCCGGCACGGGCTGCATGGCGGCGATCGATGCAGAGCGTTTCTTGGAACACTCTTGAGAGCATTCCTGATTCTCGTCCTTCTGGTGAGGTGAGTTCCCATGTCTGAACAGGTGCAAAATACGGCTTTGGATCTTGCCGAGCTGCAGGAGCAGGTGCGCGTCCGTTACGAGAAGCTGGGCAGGCTGCGCGCCTCCGAGAAGGTGCCCTTCAAGAATGGTTACGAGCCGAAGGACCTGGCATCCGACCTTCACCGTGCTTATGACGAAAAGACCAAGGAGCAGCTGGAGCCGCTCGCCGTAAAGGCGTCGATCGCCGGACGCATCATGGCGATCCGCGACTTTGGCAAGGCGGCATTCCTGCAGTTGCGAGACCGGACCGGCAAGATCCAGTTCTTCGTTCAGAAGAACAAGCTCGGCGAAGACGTGTTTGCCAAGTACCGCGAGATGGATGTGGGCGATATCGTTTACGGCGAGGGCACGGTCTTCAAGACCAAGACCAACGAGCTTTCGATCGACCTCGACCAGTTCGTGCTTCTGACCAAGTCACTGCGCCCGCTGCCCGAGAAGTTTCACGGCATTCAAGACGTCGAACTCAGGTATCGTCAGCGTTATGTGGACCTGATCATGACCGAGGCTTCGCGCGAGACCTTCAAGAAGCGCACGAGAATCATTGAAGAGGTGCGAAAGCACTTTGTCGAGCACGGATTCTTGGAAGTCGAGACGCCGATGATGCATCCGGTGGCAGGTGGCGCGACCGCGCGGCCCTTTGTCACGCATCATAATACGCTCGACATGCAGCTCTACCTCCGTATCGCGCCCGAGCTCTATCTGAAGCGCCTCGTGGTGGGCGGTTTTGACCGCGTGTTTGAGATCAACCGCAACTTCCGAAACGAGGGGATTTCGATCAAGCATAACCCCGAGTTCACGATGCTCGAGTTCTACCAGGCCTACGCCACGTACGAAGACCTGATGGATTTCACAGAGAAGCTCTTCTGCCGTATTGGTGAGAACGTGCTGGGCACCACGACCGTGACCTATCAGGGCACTGCAATTGAGCTTGGGAAGCCATGGACCCGCATCTCGGTCGAGGATGCCGTGATGAAGTGGTCGAGTTTTGGAAGCTTTGCCGACCGCTCCAAGCTCCGCGACCGTGGGACCCTTCTGGCCTATGGCGACAAGTTCGGCGTGGCCATGAACCCCAAGGACACGACCGGTGGCCTGCTCATGGCGATCTTTGACGAGCAGGTCGAAAAGCACCTGATCCAGCCGACGTTCGTCACGCACTACCCGCTTGATGTTTCGCCGCTTTCGCGCCAGAGCGACAGCGACCCGTGGGTGGTTGACCGGTTTGAGCTCTATGTTTATGGCCGCGAGATGGCCAACGCGTTTTCGGAGCTCAATGACCCGGAAGACCAGCGCAACCGCTTCCTTGCACAGGTCGATGCCAAGAATGCCGGCAACGACGAAGCGTGTGACATGGACGAGGACTACGTCACGGCGCTTGAGTACGGGCTTCCGCCCACGGCGGGTCAAGGAATTGGCATCGACCGCATGGTCATGTTCTTTACCGATTCGCCGAGCATCCGTGACGTGATCCTGTTCCCGCAGATGCGACCTGTGGCAAAATAGGGGATATGTCCCGCGATTCGGCCGTCGTTCGGCTCCTGGCTCGAAAGTTCATGCTTTCGAAGTCCTCGGATGCCTTCATTTCGCTCATTGCATGGGTATCGGTTTCGGGCGTGGCGCTTGGAGTGCTGGCGCTCACCGTGGTGACCAGTGTGATCAACGGCTTTGAAGGTGAGCTGAAGCGAGTGATCACGGGCATGAACGGAGATCTCGTGCTTTATTCGCGGTCCGAGCCGTTCTCTGATCTACCGAGGGTTGAATCGCGCATTCGACAGATCCTTCCGGGCACGGTGGCGCTCTCGCCGTCTTTGGTCATGGAACTCATGGTTTCTGGTCCGGGCTCGGTTGCCGGCGCGGTCGTAGAGGGGATGGACTGGAAGCGTTCGGCGGAGGTGACTCGGGTCCATGAGCGCATCATTTTAGGGAGCCTGCCCGGACCGACTGTCGAGGGCGGGGTCCCCGAGATTGCACTGGGAGACGCGCTCGCATCGCGGATCGGGGCCAAGGTGGGTGACGAGGTGAGGCTGGTGATTCCCTTCTCGGGCGGGGACATCGACTCCGGCATGTCATCCAAGGTCGTCGCCACCCGGGTGAGCGGAATCATCAAGATGGGGATGTACGAGTACGACTCGAAGTTTGTGTTCACCGAGCTTCAGACCCTCCAGGCGGTCCTCGAGGCGCCGGGACGGGTCACTTCGATCAAGATCCGCATGCAGGAGAGGGCGGACACACGCATCGCCTCGCTCAGGCTCGGAGAGAGCTTTGGATATCCGTTCAAGGCCAAGGACTGGGGCCAGCTCAATCGCAACCTGTTTTACGCCATCCAGCTCGAAAAGGCCGTCATTTCGCTCATCCTTGCCGCCATCGTCCTAGTGGCTGCCTTCAACGTGGTGAGCACCCTGATGATGCTCATGCACGACAAGACTCGCGAGATTGCCATCCTCAAGGCCATGGGGCTTGCCCCCGCGCAGGGCTTCAAGCTCTTTGTCTGGATTGGAGCCGGAATCGGGGTGGTTGGAGCGCTCCTGGGCGGCGTGCTGGGCCTGGCACTCAACCAGCTCATCGAGCATAGCCGGCTCATCGAGCTTCCGGCTGATATCTACTACATCGGATTCCTGCCTGTCGTGACACGCTGGAGTGAGTTTGCCGGAATCATTGGAGTGGCCCTCCTGCTCTGCCTCGCTGCGACGCTTTACCCAGCCTGGAGGCTTGCGACCCGCGCCCCTCTGGAGGGCATTCGACATGAGTGAAGTGATCTTGGAAGCCCGCGGTATCAAGAAGGTCTTCAAGAAGGAGGGGGTGCAGATCCCGGTCATCCGGGGGGTGGACTTCAAGATCGATGCAGGCGAGATGGTCGCCATCACAGGGGCATCCGGAGTGGGAAAGAGTACCCTGCTGCATATCCTGGGCACCCTGGAGCCGCCTTCCGAGGGCAAGGTGCTCTATGGGGCCGATCGAAAGGACCTCTTTGCCTTGAGGGAAAAGGAGCTGGCCTCCTTTCGGAATCGATCGCTGGGATTCATCTTCCAGTTTCACTACCTGCTGCCCGAGTTCACTGCGCTTGAGAACGTCATGCTTCCTGCGCTGATTGCGGGTTACGCCCGCGGTCCTGCCGAGGCGCAGGCGCGGGAGCTTTTGGGATTTGTGGGGCTTGGCCATCGACTGGAGCACCGCCCCAGTGAGCTTTCAGGGGGTGAGCAGCAGCGCGTAGCCATTGCGCGGGCCGTCATTCTTCGGCCTAAGCTCCTGCTCGCAGACGAGATGACCGGCAACCTGGATTCTGCCAATTCGGCTCTGGTGGTGGAGCTTCTGCAGAAGCTCAATCGCGCCACCGGAATTTCGGTGCTCATGGTCACGCACGATCAGGAACTCGCGCGCAGCATGCATCGCGTTATGGTCATGAAAGATGGAGTGTTTGTCGGTTGATTTTCCCCCTCTCGGCCCCTAGACATAGGGGCTTGTGACCGGGTTCGCCACGATGCATCCAAAACTTCCCCGCTTCGCCCTGAGCCTGCTCGCGGCCGTCATTGGCGGAGTCGCGGCCGGAGTTGCGGTTGCTGCTCCCCCTGCGGTGCTTGTTTCGGATTACGGCAAGACCATCTCAATCGTGGAGGTCGAGGGCCTCAAGCGGATCGAGAAGGATGCAGTCCTCGCCAAGATTTCAAATCAGGCCGGACGGAAGTTCACCGCTGAATCCGTCAAGGCTGACATCCGCGCCCTCTTTGGGATGGGGTTTTTCGAGGATATTTCTGTCTATTCGGAGCCCGCTGAGCAGGGGGCAGTGTCCGTTCATGTGGTGGTCAAGGAACTCCCTGTGATCGCCGAGATCGACTTCGTCGGCAATGAGCAGATCAAGACCGAGGACCTTCGCGAGGTGATCAAGCTCAAGGAATGGGCGATCCTCGACGTGAACAAGGTCAAGCAGGACCTTGCAGCCCTGCAGAAGCATTACGAGGACAAGGGGTATTACCTCGCGCGCATTTCGCACTCGGTGGTGCCGATCAAGGGGGACGAGGTCAAGCTTGTGTTCCGGGTCGAGGATTTCGACAAGATCGAGATCAAGCGGATCACGTTTTTGAATAACAAGCGTTTCACTGACCGCGAGCTCAAGAACGTGCTGCAAGAGACCCGCGAAGGCGGCACTTTTTCGGGCGGATCGGCGAGCACCTTCAAGGAAACCGGATTCAAGCAGGATCTCCAGCGCCTGACTTACTGGTACCTCGAGCACGGTTACATCAAGTTCAAGCATGAGAGCCCGGTGGTGACCGTCAGCGAGGACAAACGCTGGCTCTACATCTCGATCTACGTCGATGAGGGCCAAAAGTTCTCGATGGGCTCAACCGATTTTTCGGGTGACCTGTTGTTTGAAAAGTCGGAGCTCTCGGGGGGGCTTGGTCAGCTTCCGGGAGAAACCTTCAGCATCTCCAAGCGCAACGCGGACATCCAGTACCTGACCGAGAAGTACCAGGACCTCGGCTATGCGTTCGTAAACGTCATTCCGCGCATGGCGCTCAACGATGACACACGAACGGTCGATATCGACTACTCGTTCGAAAAGGGCAGTCTCGTTTATTTTGGCGACATCAATGTCCGGGGCAATACCAAGACCCACGACAAGGTGATTCGCCGCGAGCTCAGGATCTCCGAGGGCGAGCTTTATAGCGGGTCTCGACTTCGCATCTCGCGTGAGCGTGTCGAAAGGTTGGGCTTTTTTGCACCGGGCGAAGTCCTTTTCAATTCGCAGCCTCGCAGGGACCAGGCGGATGTGCTCGATATCGATATTGAGATCAAGGAGCGCTCCACCGGAACCATCACGCTCGGAGCGGGCTACGGTACGGTTCAGAAGTTCTTCTTTACGACCCAGATTTCCGAGATCAACCTCGCGGGTCGAGGTCAGTCGATCAGTCTTTCGGCAAACTATTCGGCCGACCGGATCACGCGAAGCCTGAACCTCGGCTTCACCGATCCGTACGCCTTTGACACCCTTTGGTCGGCGGGCTTCGATCTTTTTGCGATCAACTTTCCGATCCCTAATCGATATCTCACTCGCAAGCTGGGTTTTGACGTGCGAGCGGGACATCCGCTGGGCGATTACACGAACTTCTTCGTGACGTACAAAAACGAAGGCCTCCAGATCACGCGGGTGCAGGACCCCGAGATCGACACCTCTACCGACCAGGGCGTGCTTTCGAGCGTGGTCTTCTCGGTGGTTCGCGATCTTCGAAACAACCGCTTCGAGACCACGGCGGGCAACTACCAGAGCGCCTCGCTAGAGACAGCGGGTGTGGCGGGGCTCGGTGGTGACAAGCAATTCTTCAAGGTGGGCCTGAACACTCGGTACTATAGGCGGTTGGTAGGCGATCTG
>CAIOHW010000128.1 GCA_903858195.1 Oligoflexia bacterium
GACCAAAACCGCTCAGCAGATCCTGACCAAAGTCGACCGCGCCCGCCGCTCCCTGCAAGCCCTCGATAAGCCCCCATCTGTGTGAGACACTACACTAGCAGGACGCTGCAAAACTTCAATTTCCGTGGAGATTGATCTATTGGGGCGTCGTCTTAAGCGGCTCAGGACTGAGGTTTCGTCGTTCGGAGGTAGCCTGGTGGCTGGAGCCGGGGCTCGAATCGAGGTTCGATCCGGTTCTGCCCCTTCTGCGGTCAGGTCAGCGGGGCCAGTTTTCTCAATCGGATCAGGTTGAACGCAGCTCCGGCCAGTTCCAGTTGTTGTTGGATTTTCCATTGGCCGACGTGTTTCCGTTTGTCGAGTCCAGCTGAAGCTTTCTTGCGGCAGCGTTGGCTCAGTTGGTAGCCGGTCTCGTCGCGGCGGGCCTGCATGTGGACGCGGGCTTCATGGGCAGCTTGTTGATGAGGTCGGACGGTCTCGGGATCGCGTGTCACATCGCGAGTGGCGATGTGCGGTTCGATCTGGCGTGACTCCAGTGTCTGCAGGAACTCACCGCTGTCGTAGCCTTTGTCCGCGCCGATGGTCTTCGGGCGATGGCCGGTCTGTTTCTCATACTGTTCCAGCATCGAGAGAGTGGCCTCGCGTTCGGCCGTTCCGCTGGCTTGTGTGACCTGCACGCGCAGGATCAGACCGTGTCGATTCTCGGACAGCACGGGTCCCATATGAGCCAGACTCGAAGGCTGTCCGTTTCCTTTGCGGTACAGCTTGGCTTCTGGATCGGTGCGGCTCGCGTGGGTCTCATTCGAGCGTTTTTGGCCGTGGAAGTCGACTTCGGGGTTGCGGGACTTGAAGCTGTTGGAGCCAGTGGGCGGCGCTGCGGGTGGATCTCCGGGAGTGTTGTCCTCGGGCGAGTCACTGGCCTGGGCGGTCATGGACTGGGCGGTCATGGACTGGGCGGTCATCTTCGGATCGAAATCGCAGTCTCTTGTGAACCGTTACCCTTCCGGGGTTTCTTCGAGAACGCCCTCGGATATCAGCTTACCTCGACGAACTGAGAGATTCTGAGGCGCCGAAGGGACACTTGTACCCCTTGCGACAGAGCCTGCAAGCACAACGAAGAGATCGTTGCGGAACTCTGCAGTCGCGTGAGCGTCCTTGCCGACGAGTTCAAACTTCGTTTCAGTCTTCTGATCCATGGCCTCTCCCCAGATGAACAACCAGTGAAGATTGGTTTCGCGACAAATTACCACGTTTTCACGACACGTACTCTGGAGCCCCGGATTCGCCGAGTCGCCCTGATTCCTGAATTGAAGTGGCCGCTGAAACGGCATCCTTTCATCTTTGCTGCAACCCAGCGCCAAACCGATGCGCACAGCTCGTTTTCGCCCGTGCAGTGTGAAGTGACAAACCACTCTCGGAAGCCTGTCCTGCGCCACGGGATGATGCCCGCTGCTTCGGCGCTCCGACATTGCCAGGGTTGTTGCCGCGTTCTCCCAGTTGCAACAGCGAGCCGAATCCCGATCCGCAGTTCTTGCCGGTCGCCCATAATAGAAGAGCGAAACAGCGTCTTGTTCTTCAGGACGAACGAAATGGGGAGTGGCCACTCAGCGTTCTCCCTCTACAGTGATCCGACTGCCACGCTTCCCAAACTCCCGATTCCGATTCGTTCTCAGCGAAAGAACCATGACGAGAAACGTGCTCTTGTTGACTCTGTTGCTGGCGCACGGCATCGCGCTTCCTGGGAATCAGGCCCGAGCACAGTTCGCGTTGCCAACCCCACCGGAAAGCCGGGAGGAAGAGAGTTGGTCACGCACGCATAATGAAGAGCCCGTCAATCGATTCCGCAAACAGGCGTTGCAAACTGTGACAGTTTCCGGAGGATACTTGGCCGCCGTGAGTGGGGATCTGAATCAAGGTTTCGTTGAAGCCGCGGTCAAATTGGGAGTGCCATTGGGCGACTTCGATCACATTCTCGGAGTCACTCCTTCTTTTCGAACCGACTTTCTGAATCTTGATGCGGAGTTGGGAACTGATGTCCCTCCGGAGTTGTTCGAGACGGGCGTCACGTTCTTCTATCGAGAGCCGATCAATGAGCAAATCTCGGTGATGGGGATTGTTCGCCCTTCCATTCGCAGTGACTTCAGAACCAGCCAGAACGCCTTCCGCTTGTTTGGGTTGGTACTCGCCAATTGGGAGTGTGTTCCCGACGAATTGACACTTTCCGCCGGGGCCATCTTTCTCGATCGAGCGGACTTGCCGCTGCTCCCAGCAGTCGGTCTGACTTGGACACCGCAGCCGAAGTTCAAGGCCGACCTGCAGTTTCCGACGTCGAAGTTGTCGATTCGACTTGCCAAAGATGGAAGCCAGAGTGAAACGTGGAGCTATCTCAGTGCGGGAATTGGTGGCAATACTTGGGCGGTGTCGCGAGCGTCAGGCGTTTCGGACGAACTGACTCTGCGCGACATTCGGCTGGTGCTCGTTGTGGATCATTTGACCGACGGCGGCGGCGGATGGTTTGCCGAGGTCGGATATGTGTTCAACCGAAAGATTGAATACGAAGTTGACCAATCTCAGTTCGACCTGAGCAACGGCGTGGTGCTACAGGCCGGATGGCGGTACTGAAATTGAAACGCTTCGCAAGCCGCTGCCGTGGGTCATGACTTCGAGCGAACCGACTTACCGTCGACGATTCAAGAATGAATCCCGACTTGGTGAATTTGCTTATGGCGCTTTGGCGGGCTCTGCTTGAGCCGCAGGCTTGAGCCGAATGAGCACTTCGTTGCGACGTAACGGACCGGGCGTGAAAGGCGGATCATACCCCGCCCGCTCAGAGGATTCTTCTGCCGCCAGCCCACGAGCCGTCAGCTACGTGCGGAGTTGCGACTCTTGCGATTCCGCCTTCTTCGCATCCATGACGCCCGAGAAGCGAATCACAGCGAAACGCCCACCTTCACGTTTGCGGATCGTCACATTCGAAGCTTTCGGAGCAGGAGCCCCCGCCTCGGCGATCCCCTGAGGGAGGACGAAGCCCATTTGGCCCTTTGCTGCCGAACTGTCTGGTTCCATGAGAACCGGTGTCGTCATCTCGATCTTCTGGTTGGATTCGTTGTCTCCGCTGATGTAGCCGAATAACCGCATGAAACTGCCGTCGCTGCCCCGTGTTTCGAATTTCGCTTCGGTCGAAGCCAGCACCAGATCGGGGTACTCACGAATTTCAATGTTCCCATCGGATTCGACAACTGTGTACGGAGCCGATTCGTACCCCGCCCGAGCAGTTACGCACCAGGTCAATGCTCCGATCACCACCAGGCAACCGATTCCGCCAAGGAAAAGCAATTTCACGCTCATCATGGTCTCCTGTCGATCATTCTCCAACGTCCTGACACAGGAAGAACCGTAGACGGGAGTGAGGTAGCGACCAGTCGAGTCGTTCGAATGAGCCCCCCTGCCATGCGGCTTCGGTGGTTCACACATCAGATCGGCTTGGGCCAGGAAACGCTGTTCCCAGGCGATCTGTTCCCGGTATTGCTCGAGCCAATTCCGATGGGCGGAATCGGATCGAATCCTGTTCCACGCCAGTTGAGATCAACATCCTTCCGAGGCGAGGGCCCAGCCAGGAAGATAGATGCATTGATCACATCCGGAGCTGGCTCCGGGGAATGGACAGTCTCAATCGGCATGGCAAACCCTAGTGTCAAGGCAAAAAGATGTGGCAGCATTCTTCCAATCTCTGAGATGAACAGCGTGGTGCTTGGTTTCCCGAATCCGCTTCTGGCGGTACGACTCATGTTGACCGCCGGCTCAACGATAGCAATAGTCCGAAGGGGAAGAAGCACTCCCGTTCCCTGCACTCCCACGAGACCTTGATGCTGCTTCGTATTCTGCTCGCACTGGCCTTCTTCGCGTCCGACGTCGTCGCTCAAGGGCCGATGCCCCCCGTGGCACCGACCCGGCCCCACAGCTTCGACTTCCACGGCAAGCGGATTGAAGATCCGTACTTCTGGATGAAGGACAAGACCGACGCTCAGGTCATCAAGTACCTGCAGGAGGAAAACGCTTACCGCGAGCAGGTGACGAAAGACCTGAAGCCGCTCGAGGACAAACTGTACGACGAAATCCTGTCGCACATTCAGCAAACCGACCTGAGCGTGCCGGTGCGCGACGGTGGCTACTACTCGTACTCCCGAACAGAAACTGGGAAGCAGTACCCGATCTACTGCCGTAAGAAGGAGAGCCTCGACGCAGCGGAAGAAGTCTTGCTGGATGTCAACGAGTTGGCTCAGGGGCTCAAGTTCCTTTCGGCGGCTCCGATCGGCACATCGGACGATCACAATCTGCTGGCGTACATGACCGACACCACCGGCTTTCGCGAGTACTATTTGTCGATCAAGGACCTCCGCACCGGCAAGCTGATCGAAGACAAGCTGGCCAAGGTCGCCGGATTCTCGTGGAGCGGCGACCGCAAAACGATCTTCTACGTCACCGAGGACGACGCGAAACGACCGCATAAACTATTCCGCCATACTCTCGGCGAGCCACAGGAGAAGGACGTCCTGGTGTATGAGGAGCAGGACGAACTCTACCGGCTCGACGTCGGCCGCACCCTGGACAAGAAGTACCTCTATTACGGGGTCCGCAGTTCGACAACGACGGAAATGACAATCCTCGACGCGAACAACCCGACGGGGGAGTGGAAACTCTTCGCGAAACGCCGGGAAGGGGTCGAGTACAGCTTCGAACACCGCGACGGCACCTTCCATATTCAC
>CAIOHW010000129.1 GCA_903858195.1 Oligoflexia bacterium
AAAACAGGAGCTCGGGTCGCTTGGCCACGGCACGCGCGATTGCCACTCTCTGCTGCTCGCCCCCTGAGAGCTGCGACGGAAAGTGATCAGCCCGACCTTCGAGACCCACGAGCTTCAGGGCATCGAGTGCATCCATCGGCTGCCGGATCGCCGTGCGCCGACGGCCGTCACGAAGCGCAAGCTCTGTGACGAGCTGGACGTTTTCGCGCGCCGTCAGCGTCGGGATCAGGTTGTAGAACTGAAAGACAAAGCCCACATGTTCGCGACGAAACTCCGTGAGCGAGCGCTCGTCGGCGTCGCAAAGATCATGATCGCGATACACGATGCTGCCGGAAGTCGCGCGGTCCAGGCCCCCCAACAAGTGAAGGAGGGTCGACTTGCCGCTCCCCGATGGACCGAGCAGCACGACCAGCTCGCCTGCTTCAAACTCGAGATCCACGCCGCGCAGGGCCTCCACGCGCAGGCTCCCCGAGTCATAGACCTTCGTGAGACTCCGGGCTGTCAGTAACGGCATCGCCGCGACTTCAGAAGCAACAAGCAAGCCCCAGCCCGGGGCCAGAGGCAGACAGGCGACCGAATCAGGACCTGACGCTCACCACCGGCGCCGGCGAGGCAAGCAGCACTTCACGGGCCGTGCTGCCGAGAAACGCTCGGGCAGCAAGGTTTCGGCCATGGGTTCCCATGAACACCAGCGAGGCCGCACTCGAGCGGGCCGCCTCAAGGACTCCGGCCTCTGCGGCCTGATGCGACTCATCGAGCAGGACATCGCAGGCAAGGCCCTTGCGCTTCCACGCCTTGGCGCGAAGTTCGAGTGCCTTCAGGGCGCGGTCACGATGGGGCTTGAGGAGCTCTCCCAGCTCCTTGGAACGAGACCCCGCTCCGTAGGCAGCCTGCAGCACAGGATGAAGCCCCTCACGCAGCGAGTGATAGATCACGCCGCGCGCGCGCATGCGAGCGGCCCAGTCGAGCGCGCATTTTTCGGCCTTGAGGGAGTTCACTCCGAGGTCGGTCGCCAGAACATGCACGGGCTCCGGGGCTGCCACCGAGTGGGGCCCCACGCAAACCACCGGGATCTTCGCGTGGCGAATGAGCTCTTCGGCAACGCTTCCCATGAGCATGCGAGAGATGCCGCTTCGACCGTGGGTGGAAAGCACCACGCACTCATATTGCGCCTTCTTTGAGGCAAGCTGGATGAGTTTCGTGCCGGGATCCCCCTTGATGAAGACCGGCAAAACCGGAACCGACTGCATACCGCGAGTCTCTTTCGAGAGCCGCGTGAGCTTGTCCTTCTGCTCGGCCGAAAAGCGCTTGAGCAGTTCCACAGCCCCCTGCTGGAGCCTGCCTCCGGCTCCTGGCACATCAGCCACGTGCACGAGATCCACGCCGCCGCCCGTGGCGCCTGCGATCACGAGTGCCTGGTCGATGGCAAGCCTGGCCCTCTGCTCCCAGCCTTCGTCAAACCCGAGATCGATTGCCGCAAGGACCCGTTTTTTCAAAGCTCTCATGGGCCCACCTTACCGAAGCCCGGCAGTCGGCTCAACGAACTCGGCAATACGCCGGTCTTTGTCCGCTTAAAAGCCTCGGTCATTAGCGTGTCAAACCCGGAGCTTGTCCTCGATGCGATCGGGCATTCCGGCCACTCGATGGATGTCGACACACCGGTCCCAGTAGGCGGCCTTGAGAACATGGCTTGAGAACTGGGGGCCTGCCTCGACCAGAACCTCAAGTGCGCCCAGCCTCACCCCATCCTTAAGGGCCGCAGCCCAGTCCGAAACCCGCTCGGCCATCAGTCCGCGGGCCAGTGCTCCGTGCAGGTAACTGTCGGGCACGCGTTCGCGCCGATCGGCAATCCAGAGGGCCCTGACCTTTCCCGGATGGTCGGACACATGCCTGACGGTGAACGCGGGCTCGTCGGCAAGCACGGTACCGCTTGCCGTCAGGATGGCATCCGCTCGCCGGCGCAGCAGATGGGCAACCACCAGTGAAGCCTGCGAAGTGAAGGTCTTTTGCCCGGCAGGAGGAATCATCGAGCCCTGCTCATCGAATGCCCGCTTGATTGTGACCCAAGGCATGCCGGTGGCCATGCGCTTGAGAAAAGGCCCGAGCTGGAGCTTCAGGGTCTTTGCCGATGACTCGGAAACAAATGTGCGCGCCTCATGAGGTTCGACGACCTCGATGCCGGCATCCCGCAGTCGCTCGCCCCCGCCTGCAGCGACGGGGTTGGGATCGCGATTCAGGTAAATCACCCTGCGCACCCCCGCAGCGATGATCGCCTCGGTACACGGTGGAGTGCGACCCTTGTGGTTGCAGGGTTCGAGCGTCACGACCAGCGTATGAACCTGATCGAGCTGATCGACCGCATGGAGCTGCTGCAGCAGGAGCGCCTCGGCATGGAGCCTGCCTGCCCGCTCATGGGCGGCCGCGCCCAGCAGCTCGCCCTGCGCACTCAGCGCTGCGGCTCCGACGGGCGGGTTGGGCGCGGTGG
>CAIOHW010000130.1 GCA_903858195.1 Oligoflexia bacterium
AGTCGGCAACCTGGAAGATGGGGGCCTCCGGGTCGGTGTTGATCGCAACGATCACCTTTGAGGTGCGCATGCCCGCCAGATGCTGGATGGCGCCGCTGATGCCGCAAGCGATGTAGAGGTTCGGCGAAACGACCTTGCCGGTCTGGCCCACCTGGTCGCGGTGGGGCCTGAAGCCGGCATCGACTGCCGCACGGGAGGCGCCCACTGCTGCGCCAATGGCGTCGGCCACGTCTTCGAGGATCTTGAAGTTCTCGGCAGCCTTGAGCGAGCGCCCGCCAGAGATCACGGTCGAGGCCTCGGTGACGTCCGGACGCCCCGCCTGTCCCTGAACGACCTCAGTGACCTGCGTCGCGATGCTCGAGAGGGCAACCGCAACCGACTGGGTCTGGGCGGTCTTAGAGCTGTCGGGCTTGGGAAGGCCAAGCGCGTTTGCACGCACGGTCGCAAGCTTCGGACCCTGGCCCACGAATTCGACCTCAACGGTCGCCTTGCCGGCGTAGACGGGCCGGCGGACGGAGATCCCGGTGCCCTCGAACTTGAGGCTGATGCAGTCGGTTGCCAGACCCACGTTGAGGCGCGCAGCCAGCTTGGGCATGAAGTCGCGTCCAGTGGGAGAGTGTGCTGCCAGGATGACATCAGGCGAAAGGGCCTTTACCACCTGAACGGCAACCTGTGCGTAGGCCTCTGCGGTGTAGAACTTCAGTCCCGCATCATCCGCAACGTGGACCTGATGGGCGCCGTAGTGACCGAGCTCAGCGGCAAGGGCCTGGATGCCCGAGCCCAGGAGCAGCACATGGGTCTCGTTTCCTGCGGCAGCCGAAGCGCCCACCAGTTCGAACGAGGTCTTCTTGAGGCGCGAGTCGCGCTGTTCGGCAATGACAAGTACCTTGGCCATCTTAGATCACCTTTGCTTCTTCGTGGAGGAGGCGGGCAAGTTCACGTGCCTGCGCAGCAGGCTCACCCGAGATCTTCTTTCCAGCCTGCTTGGGGGGAGGCAGCTGGTAGTTTTTGTAACGGATCTTCTGGTCGCCATCGCCGACACCGAGGTCGGATTCCTTGAGGACCTTCACTTCCTTCTTCTTGGCCTTCATGATGTTCGGAAGGCTGGCGTATCTGGGCTCGTTCATTCCCTTCTGCGCGGCAATGAGAGCAGGAAGTGTTGTGGTCACGATCTCAAAGGCACCGCCTTCGACTTCGCGCTTGCACTTCACCGAGCCGGCTGCGTACTCCGCGTTCAGGACCACAGTGACATAGGGAATGCCCATGAATTCGGCAACAAGCTGGCTCACCTGGGCTGCGCCATCGTCGATGGCCTCCTTGCCGGTGAATACGAGGTCGACCTTGGGCTCCTTCTTGAGGGCGGCGGCAAGCGCCCGTGCCGAGCGAAAGTTGTCCGCACCCTCGGGAGAATCGACGTGGATGGCGTTGTCCGCCCCCATCGCAAGCGCAGTACGCAGGGTGTCGACCACGCGAACCGGGCCGGCAGACACGACAGTCACGGTGCTGCCCGGATTCTTTTCGCGCAGGCGAAGAGCTTCTTCGACGGCGAACTCATCATATGGAGACATGATCCACTTGATGCCGGCCATGTCGATGCCGCTTGAGTCGGCGTTGAGCTTGATCTTGGTCTCTGTGTCGGGGACCTGCTTGATGCAGACGAAAATGTTCATAGTGGTCACCATTTATATCGAGGCGCTCAAGATCTCTGCAACCTGTTTTAGGACGGCCGCATCGCTACACAGAGTGAACCTGACAAAACCTTCACCGCCTGCTCCAAAACCGGTGCCGGGCGTGCTGACAATGCCCTTGGTGCGGATCAGGTTCAGCACGAACTCCTCCGACTTGAGGCCCTGGGCAAGCTTGCACCAGACGTAAAAGGTCGCCTCGGGTGTATGACAGGCCAGGCCCGCCCGGCGCAGCGCGGGCACCAGGATATCCCGACGCTTTTGGTAGATTGATCGGAGCTCGGTGCAAAAGGGCTCGTAATGATCGAGCGCCTCAATGCCGGCCTCCTGGCAGGCGTTAAAAATCCCGGAGTCGATGTTGGTCTTGACCTTGGCGAGGCCCGCAATGACCCGCGGGTTGCCGGCCACAAACCCGACACGCCAACCCGTCATGTTGAAGGTCTTGGATAGGCTATGGAACTCGACACCGACATCCTTTGCGCCGGGAACCTCGAGGAACGAGGGCTGGGCCTTGCCGTCGAAGAAGAGCTCCGAATAGGCGTTGTCGTGGCAGACGATGATCTCGTGCCTTCGGGCAAAGGCCACGACTTCACGAAAAAACTCGCGGGTCGCGACGGCACCGGTCGGATTGTTGGGATAGTTCAAAAACAGCAGCTTCACGCGAGGGCCCGTCTTCACCAGACGCTCGAGATCGGCAAAGTCCGGAAGAAACCCGTTCTCCTCCTTCAGCCGAAACGGAAGCGGGATGCCGTCGGCAAAAAGCGTGGCCGAGTGGTAGACCGGGTAGCCCGGATCGGGAATGAGTGCGGCTTCGCCCGGGTTCACGAATGCAAGCGGGATGTGGGCGATTCCCTCCTTGGACCCGATCAGCGAGAGGACCTCGGTATCCGGGTTCACGCCAACGCCGAAGCGCTTCTCCATGAATCGAGCCGCTGCTCGTCGGAATTCACCCATACCCCAGTAGGAAGGGTACTGATGGTTCTCGGGGTTTCGGGCCGCCACCTCAAGGCGCCGAATCACGAACTCCGGCGTGGGAAGGTCGGGGTCGCCAATCCCCAGTGCGATGAGCTTGCGTCCCTTGCGAATCTCCTCCTGCTTGATTTCGTCGATTCGTGCAAAAAGATAGGGCGGAAGCTGCTTGAGCCTGTGGGTCATTTCAAACATGCGAGTTTCTCCTCAAAAAAATCATCAAGCGTAAGCCAGCCTGTTCCAGTGCGCTCGCGCCGGTGGCGCCCGGCCATCCAGAGTGCTGCCTGCAGCGCCCCTCGCGCGAAGATCTCGCGCGACTGGGCGTGATGCTCAAAGCTGAGCCGCTCTCCATGGCCGTGGAATTCGACCCGGTGGTCGCCGATCACCTCGCCTGCGCGGATGCTGTAGATCCGCTCGTCGGTCAGTCCGCGGGTTGCGGCTGCAAGGGTCAAGGCCGTGCCGCTGGGTGCGTCCTTCTTGTGCACGTGATGGGTCTCGACCATGAGGGGACGAAAGCCCGAGTCGCCCAGCAGGGGAGAGATGAACTCGAGGGCTTTTTTCAAGGCAAGCACCCCGGTTGAAAAGTTCGAGGCCTGGAGCACGCGGGTCAGCGTTGCAAGCTCGTCGAGCATCGCCCGCTCGGAGGCAGAGTGGCCCGTGGTCCCGATCACGATGGCCGGAAGCCCGGAGGGGCCTCGACCGGAGGCAAGAACTGAGTGCAGCCTCTGAGTGCTGCGAGCCAGCGAAAAATCGATCCAGACGTCCGCCGACAGGGCCTTGCTCCAGTCTCGGTCATCGGACTGCGTGTGCAGCGAGGCAACGAGCGCGCAGCTCGAGGCGAGTTCACCTTCGATCAGGTGCGCAAGCGCACGACCCATTTTTCCACGCGAGCCGATGAGCGCGATTCCGTGCGAGGCCGACATCTAGAGGGTGCCCCCGCCCGGCCTGAACCCACACCGCGCGAGGCTTGCCTCGAGCCTTCTGCGGCTTTCTGTTCCAAGGGCCGCAAGCGGCGCACGCGCCGAGGCAAGGCACAGCGCGGACTCGGCATCTGCCGCCACAAACTCGAGGGCTGCTTTGATCGGCACCGGGTTCGACTCTACGAACAGGTCGCGGAACAGCGGATAGAAGCGCTGATGCAGTTCAAAGGCCTCCTGATGCCGGCCCGACTCAAAGAGCGACTGGATACGGATCATCTCGCGAGGAAAAAGGTTGCTCGCAACTGACACCACGCCTGCGGCACCGACGGCCAGGAGTGGCAGGAATGTCGCATCGTCGCCTGAAAACACATCGAGCGAATGGCCCGAGAGACGAAACTGATCGATGAACTCGGAGGTGAGCGCCACGTTTCCGGTGGCCTCCTTGAGGAAGCGGATGCGCGGATGCGAGGCCAGGCGCGCTGCTGTCTCGGGGGGCAGGCTGACTCCGGTGCGGCCCGGAACATTATACAACATCACCGGACAGCTTACGGCCTCCGCCACTGCGGTGAAATGGGCCTGAAGCCCGGCAGGTGAGGGCTTGTTGTAGTAAGGAGTCACAACCAGAACCGCCGCCGCACCGGCCTGTGAGGCCCAGGCAGAGAGCGCGACGCTCTCAGGGGTAGAGTTGCTCCCGGTGCCTGCAATGACGACGGTGCTAGAACCCGTGCAGGCGCGGATGGCCTCCGTGATCAGGGTCTTTTTTTCGTCGGGGGTAAGAGTCGGACTCTCACCCGTGGTTCCGCAGGGGATCACCCCTGAGACGCCTGCCGCAAGTTGGTCTTGGAGCAGCCGTTTGTAGGCGGCAAGGTCCAGTGAGCCGTCTGGCTTGAACGGGGTGACGAGCGCAGTGATGACGCCTCGGAGCTTCATGGGTGTTCTCCTCGTACCAGATCTTCGATGCGCTCGCGATCTCGGATCATCCGCCAGCGACCACCTGACACCAGCACCTCTGCGGGCCGGGGTCGGCTGTTGTAGTTGCTGCTCATGCTCATGCCGTAAGCCCCTGCCCCAAGGAAGGCAACCAGATCGCCGTGCTCAAGCGAGGTGGGCACCGGCCGATCCGACGCAAAGCAGTCTCCGGACTCGCACACCGGACCGACCACGTCGGTCTTTTTCTTTCGCCCCCGGGCACGAGCCTCAAGCACGGGCACGAGCTCGTGATAACTGCCATAGAGCGCAGGGCGCATGAGGTCGTTCATGCCGGCATCCAGAATGAGGAAGTCCTTCTGCTTGCGGGGCTTCCTGAAAAGCACGCGTGCGACAAGGATTCCCGAGTTCCCGCTCAAGACCCTGCCGGGCTCAAGGAGAATGCGCAGGCGAGAGCGAAATGCTGATTTCGGGCCAAATGCGCGGACAATCTCGGAGCAATAATCTTCGAGCGCAGGCGGCCTTTCGTCGCGATATCGAATCCCCACCCCGCCCCCGAGATCAGCAAACTCAAGGGGCCTGCCGAGCGCAGCCTCGACGGCGAGGATCTGGGAGCCCAGTGCCTTGAATGCCGTGCGGAGGGGGCTGAGCGAAGTGAGTTGGCTTCCAATATGGATGCTCAAGCCGCAGAGTTCGATTCCCTTGAGCCTGGGAAGCATCGAAACCGCCGCTCGAAGCTCGTCAGCGTTCAGGCCGAACTTGTTCTTTTTCAATCCTGTGCTGATGTAGGGATGCGTCTTGGCGTCGATATTGGGATTGAACCGCAGGGCCACGCGTGCACGCTTGCCTCGCCGTGCGCGCGCCACCCGGTCAATGAGCCCGAGCTCTTCGAGGGATTCGACATGGAACGAGGTGATTCCGCGCCCACCATAGGCAAGTCCGGCGGCGATCTCCTCGGCAGTCTTGCCGACGCCCGAAAAAACCACCCGATCAGGCGGAATTCCGGCCATGCGGGCTCGCTCAAGCTCGCCTCCCGAAACCAGATCGGCGCCCGCGCCGAGGTCTCCCATCATCTTGACGATGGCGAGGTTTGAGTTTGCCTTGAGTGCGTAGCAAACCGTGAAGCTCTCAAGCGACGAGAGTCCCCCCTGAATCGTGCGCAGCCCCCGCTCAAACGCGCTCTGGCTGTAGACGTAGAGGGGAGTGCCGAGGCGCCGAACGAGAGACTCGATCGATACGCCCTCGGCGTGAAGCTTGCCGCGTCTGTAGGTGAACGCGTCTGAGTTCATGGCGAAGAAGAGGGCGAAGAAGAGGGTGAGGGCGACGGAGCAACCCTTTGGGCTGGATCCGAGAGTTCTGCAGCAGCAGGTATGGGTCTGAGGGGCGGGCCCTTGACGCCGCATGCCGCCAGTAGGCTCAGGCAGAGGCAGTACGAGAGAGTCTTCAGCATCGCGGGTGCTCCATTCATGAAAGATTTCAGTAGCGCAGCATGAGCGAGGCGCCGGCCTGTTCGATCCCGATGTCCAAACGCAGGTACCATTGCGGTCCCACTCGAAACTGCGCCCCAACCCCGAGCGCCGCCATGATGAGGCCGATCTGCTGGCGGGCAAGCCCCTGGTCTCCAGTGGAGACTGCCGACAGGACCAGCGCCTTCGTGAGTCCGGTGTATGCAAACACAGAGAGGTCTTCGCTGAAGTTCAGGTTGTACCGGAGCCAGCTCAGCGTGGTGAGGATCTGGTACGAATCACCGGCCGCGGCAAACTCCAGCCTTGTGCCCAGGAGCGCGGAAAAGTCGAATGACAGGCTGTCTTGGAGGCCTGGTGCATTCCACCAGACCGGGTGGGAGAAGGTTCGAGAGTAGCGAAGTCCCGCGGCGCGCAGGTACAAGAATGTTCCCGGCACGATGTCGCCCAGTCGCACCAGCGAGGCGGCGAGTCCGAAGGCGTCATGATCCGGCTCATAGTTGGGTGGTTCTTCGTAGGCGAGGATCTTGAGCTCGCGCTCCTCCTCTTCGGTGATCTCTTCTGCGGACATCTGTTCTTCTGCAACGGTCTCGGACTCTGCCGGGGCGGGCTCAAGCACGGGGGCGGCTTCGGCCTTTGCCGGAGGCTCTATCGCCAACTCGATGTCGCGAAGCTTGAGGATCCCGCCGTAGGTGCGCCCGAGCTCGGGACGAAAGGAGGTGTCGTAGACTCGAACCCTTTGGGCCGCGAAGCGAGCTGCCGAACTCCCAAGGTCAGCTGCCTCATAGTTTCGAATCACCCGGAGTGCGATCCGGGGGAGCCCATCGCCCTTGATCAGGATCAGTTGCCGGGGCCTGGGCGCCTCATCAGTGGTCGTGAGCTGGAGGACCTTGCGGTTGGTGCTCATCTTTTCGACCGTAACCGAGAGCGCTCGGACTTCGATATCCGGAAGCTGCTCGTCATCAAGTGCCTGTGCGTGCGCCTGCGTGCCCATGGCCTGCAGCAGGAGCAGCATGAAAGAAACCCCTTGAATCAGCCTGTGAAGATGAAAGAACAGGGGCTTGTCCATGGTTGCAACCATTCTAAACCGCAGCGCCAAGGAATTCCTGCCCAATCTCCTGGTGGCGTGGAGTGCCATGGTTTTGGCGATTCCGGCGGCAGCTCAGTTTCCCGTGCCGGGAGATGAAGAGCGCCTGGTGATCCTGAGGGCGCGTTCCACGCGCAATCCGTACGACCTTGTGCTTGCCGACGAACTGGCGCAGCACCTTTTTGGGATGGGACGACGCGAAGAGGCCTCGCTCCTCCTGCAGGGGGCCCACGACATGGCCCGCTCTGCTGCACAAAAGAAGAGTCTCCAGGCGAGGATTCGTGTGGTGGCCAGGAGCTTTCAGGGCACCGAATCCAGCAAGGAGTACCAGGCTGGCGTGAGCGCACTTGCGTCCGGAAAAGCTGAGGCCGCGGAACAGCGCTTCTCTCGAGTATTGGCAGTCGAGGCCAACCACTTTGATGTTCTGGTTCGCAGGGGCCAGGCGAGGTGGCTGCGGGGGAGTGTGGACGGAGCTTTCGAGGACTTCAGCCAAGCGAGGCGTGTGCACCCCTATGAGCCTGAGCTCCAGCTCTGGCTGGGGCTTGCGCATCTCTGGAGGGGAGAGCGCAGGCAGGGCATCGTCGCCATCCAGGAGGCCCTGAGGCAGGGAGACGCCGAGGCGAGGCGCCAGCCGTTTTGGAGGGCCGCTTTGATCCTATCGCAATGGGAGTCGGGAAGGAGCATCGACCAGCTTTCCGGACTGCGAGAGCTTGTGCAGTCGGGCCAGGCCCCGAGCTGGCTGCTGGAAGAAATGTTGCGAGGCCCCGTGACCGAGTTCTCTCCCATTTTCACGGCACGGCAGGCTCTGGAGCGGCGGCCCGAGGGGAGCCTGGAGACCGACGGATTGAGCGGCATTGCCTTGCAGATCTGGCAGCCGGAACGGATCGTTCAGCGCCTCAAGGAGCTCGACCTCGTGGGGGCTCGCCACGAGCCCCCCGCCCTTAAGTCGACGCCATGACTCGGGTTTTTCTCTGCTTGACGACCCCCGGCGCGTCAACCTAATACGGGCGCTCTTGTCGAACTGAGGGACCGGGGGGGTTGTGGTCAGTCAGAAAATTTTTATCGCGATTGCGGGCAACATTGGGACGGGCAAGACCACCCTGACCCAGATGCTGTCGCGCCGTTTTGGCTGGACGCCTCATTTTGAGTGCGTCGCCGAGAACCCGTACCTGGCTGATTTCTATAAGGACATGGGGCGCTGGTCGTTTCCGCTCCAGGTCTTCTTCCTGAACCATCGTTTTTCCGCCCATCAGCAGGTCACCATGGGCACGGACAGCGCCATCCAAGACCGCAGCATCTATGAGGACGCCAACATCTTTGCGCGCAACCTCTATGAGCAGGGAAATATGGAGGAGCGCGACTACCAGAATTACCTGCAGCTCTATAAGACGATGGTGGGCTTTCTCAATCCGCCCGATCTGGTGATCTACCTCAAGAAGTCGCTGCCCAAGCTCAAGGAGCGCATCACCCTGCGTGGCCGTGATTATGAGAAGGGCATTCCGGACGAGTACCTGGTGAACCTCAACCGGTACTATGATGATTGGATGCTCAATTATGATCAGGGCAAGAAGCTCATCATCCCGAGCGACGATCTGGACTTCCTGCATAACCCGAAGGATTTCGACAAGATCTGCACGATGGTCCTGAGCGCGCTCGATCAGCGCGACCTGTTTCTGGATCCCGTGCCCAACGCGACACACTAAAGTTTAGCCAAGTTCCTGCCGATGCGATTTGCGAGGAACTTCTATGGCTAAATTCTCGTCCTTCAGGAACCTTGCCGTCTGGGGCGTTGCCGCTTCGGTGGCATTGAATCTAACGGCCTGCTCCATGGGTCAAACCGAGGGAGAAGATGATTCCATCGACCTTGCGGCCGGACCTGATTCGGCCGAGGTAGCTGAGACCGACGCGGCTCCGGCCGAGTCCACGGAGCTTGCCGCTGAGACCACGACTGAGGCGGCCCCCGCTGAGGCAGTTGCTGAGGCTCCGGTTGAGGCCCCGGTTGAGGCCCCGGTTGAGGCGACGGCTGAAACGGCCCCAGAGGCCGTGGCTGAAGCAGCCCCGGTTGCCGAGGCTGCCCCCTTGGCTGAGGCTCCTCCCGTAGAAGAACCCGCAGCTCCCGCAGTCGCAAGCACGGCCGGAGGCACCTACTCGGTGCAGGTCGGCGACACCCTGATGAAGGTGGCCTTTGAGACCTATGGCGACCTCTTTTTGTGGCGAAAGATCTACGAGGCCAACCAGGCTTCGATCGCTGATCCTAATCGCGTCGAGGTGGGGACGGTCCTCACGCTTCCCACCATCGATGGCCGCGGTCCGGCCTCGATTCCTGAAGGAGGCGAGAAGTATCGGATCCAGACCGGTGACACGCTGGGTGCGATCTCGGCCAAGGTTTATGGCGACAAGTCGATGTGGCGTCGACTCTGGGATCAGAACCGCAGCTGGATCAAGGATCCGAACAAGATCTTTGCAGGGTTCTTTGTGTACTACTCACTGACCGATGAGGATCGGGCGCGCATGCCGGCCTCGCAGTAA
>CAIOHW010000131.1 GCA_903858195.1 Oligoflexia bacterium
ACCGATCGGCCCCGCCACCGGCTCCCAGCCCCATCCGCGCAGCCCCAACCTTCCCTCCCGGACAAGAAACCGCCTCCGCCCCTCGCCCGCAGCAGGCATGCTGCCGAACACTACTGGCTGGAGCTTGGGAACGAGTGGAGAGCGTGATTGGTGATCGGTGAATTGTGGCCCGCTCGCCCCTGAAGCCTGGTGAAATTTCTCCCGCGTCCGAAGTCCGCACCCTCCCGCACTTTTACAGAAAACCAATTGCTCTGCCTGCGGTGGAACTGCACTTTGGTTGACGCATGAAGCTGGAAATCAGGAAAATCATCGTACTGGGAGGCGGAAGCGCCGGTTTTCTTGCAGCCATCACTCTGAAGAGACGGGCCCCGTCTCTGGACGTCGCGGTGATCCATTCCTCAAAGATTCCCATCATCGGCGTCGGGGAAGGCTCCACCTTTACCCTACCGCAGTATTTGCACGGTTATCTCGGCATCAACCCGTCGCATTTTCACCAGACGGTCAAACCCACCTACAAGTTGGGGATACGTTTTCTGTGGGGGCCCCGCGAGTCGTTTAACTACACCTTCAATGCCCAGCTCGATGCCCGCTTCCCAGGCATGTCCAAGCCGAATGGCTTCTACTGCGGAGATAATTTCTCCGGCACCGGACTCAACGCTGCTCTCATGGACCGGAACAGGGTTTTTGAAAAACAGACAGACGGTGCCCCCCTGATCCATACCGACGTGGCCTACCACCTCGAAAACCGCAGCTTCGCCAAGTATCTCGAAGGTGCCGCCCGTGCCATCGGCGTCCGCATCATCGATGACGAAATGACCGGCCTGGAACAGGATGAAAACGGCATCAAACGACTGCATCTTGAATCTGGAGGCACCGCCGAGGCGGATCTCTTCGTGGACTGTTCAGGTTTTCGCTCCGAACTGCTCGGACGGGCGATGGGAGAGCCTTTCGTCGATTTCTCCAGCAGTTTGTTCTGCGACCGCGCCTTCGCGGGCGGATGGGCGCGGGGCGCAGACGAGCCGCTCAAGCCCTACACCACCGCCGAGACCATGGACGCGGGCTGGGCCTGGCAGATCGAGCACGACCACCTCATCAATCGCGGCTATGTCTTCAGCTCCGCGTTCCTTTCTGACGATGAGGCGGCCGCCGAGTTCATCCGGAAGAACCCGAAGGTCAAAGATCCCCGGCTCATCACCTTCACCTCCGGAGTTTACGAGCGAAGCTGGGTGAAAAACGTGGTGGCCATTGGCAATGCTAGCGGCTTTGTCGAGCCCCTCGAAGCCACTTCCCTGGCCGTGATTTGCGAGTCCAGTGCCCTGTTGATCGAGACCCTGGTGGACTCCCAGTTCCTGATCCATCCCACCGCCCGAAAATATTACAACCAAACTGCCCGCCACACTTGGGATTCGATCCGTCGTTTCCTCGCGATGCACTACAAGTTCAATACCCGTCTCGATACTCCCTTCTGGAAAGCGTGTCGGGAAGACACCGATCTGACCGGGGCCGAGGAAATCGTGGAATATTACCAGACCTCCGGTCCCTCGGTGATGTGGTCCCATCACGCGATGGGTCCGACCGATCAATTCAATTGGGAAGGGTATCTGGTGATGCTGGTCGGGCAAAAAGTCCCCCATCAGGTGGATTTCACGCCCTCGATCGAGGAAGCCAAAGCCTTTGAGCAATTCCGCAGGAAGATTTTGGACCGCGCCGAAAACGCCTTCACCCTGCGCGAAGCGCTCGACATCATTCGCTCGGACCATTGGCAGTGGCATCCCGATTTTTACCGGAAAGCCAGTCGCTGGGGCAGCTAATGGGCGTTGCTCCCTGGCGGTCTGTCCGTCGGGAGTTGATGGTCAGCGTGATCGGTGATCGGTGAATAGTGGTCCGCTGGGGCCAGTGAGGTGCTCTAGATTTCTGGACCAAATAACCTACAGAAACGAAAACCCATGAATCTAGCACCCCGCAAGCGATATACCGCCGAGTTCAAAACCCAGGCCGTCGAGCTTCTGAGCACTGGAAAACCTGTTTCCCAAGTCGCCGAAGAACTCTGCATCAGCAGCAACCTGCTCTATAGCTGGAGGCACAGCTCACAGGGCGCGCAGCTCGGCA
>CAIOHW010000132.1 GCA_903858195.1 Oligoflexia bacterium
CCGCTAGTGTGGCCTTGCACGACCGTTGCAGAAGAACGCTGATCATCTGGAGGGTGTTCTAGGCCCCGCCCCCTGCGATGGGGCCTGGGCGCGCTGCATGATGGCAAGCTGTCTCATCGTGGCATCGGCGCGAAGCGCTGCTCCCGTGAGCAGGAGCTTTTCGCTGGGGTCGGTTGCAGCGATCGTGCTTTTTTGGAGCTGCTGGATCGAAGCCACGAGCGACGACTGAATCTGTGCAATCGAATCTGGCCCAAGCACCGTGCCGCTCGACATCGCACAGGTCGATACCAGCCCCTCGAGTCCCGAGACCCGCTCTTCGGCCTGCCGGATGCGAGCCTGTGCAGCGGCATCGAGCTCCTTGGCGGCGTAGGCCGCAACACCCTCGCAGCGAAAATACACGCCCTTGAGCGGACATCCCGGCACCGGCGGCGGGCGATGTGTTCGGCACGGCGGCGGCACGCTGTAGACCGAGAACACGTTGTCGGTCGATTGGATCAGGTAGGGGCTCTGGCTGTTGAAACCGTTTTTTGAGTAGCTGAGGTCTGAAGAGATATACACAAAGCCGTGCACTTCGCTGTTGTCAGCCTTGCGGATCGCGATCACATCGCCGGGCCGTGGGTCTTCTTGTGCGGGCACTGGCGAGCAAAGCGGAGAACTCATCCAAAAGCTCATTTCTTCGGGCGTCGAGTAACGGTGCGAAGGAATGATGTCTGACACCACGAGGGCCGAGTTCCAGCAGTTGGGACCATTGCACACGGGCTTGGCTCCGTGATTGGACTCATAGAAGCGCGGCACCGATCCGTTCAGCATCACGGCGGGCTCGGGCTTCTCGATGCACTCGGGCTCAGGCTCGATTGGCTTTTCGCCCTTCTTTTTGGTCCACTCGCGCAGGTCCCGCACACGCTTTTTCAGCTCAGCGCAGGGGAGGCCCACGAGGCGCAGCCTGCCACCCGAGTCTTTCACGATGCGAGTCTCCGCGCGAGCCGCCGCTTGCGCCCAAAGCACACTGATCAGGAGTGCACCTAAAAGCCTTGCGGTGCGGATGGCGGATTTCCTCACAGAATCTCATCGGCGGGCTACGCGCTCAATTGGAGTGAAAATCATGGGGGCGTCAAAGGTTAGACGCTCTCGGGCGGCCTCAAGGCAGCCGAAGAGATTTTGAGCACCCTATGGATCATAACCTCCCCGAAGTCGGGCTGACCAGATGAAGACCAAAAGCCCAGCCTCTTTTCAGTTCGTCCTCGATGAACTCGAGGGACTGGAGGTTCGCACGCAGCGGATGTTCGGGTGCACCGCCGTTTATGTCAGGGAAAAGATCACCTTCATCTTCTGCGATCGCGAGCAGATGAAAGAGGATCTCGGAATCTGGGTCTGCATTCCGACCGAGCACTGTGCCCAGATGCGGAGTGAGTACCCGCAGCTTCGAAGCGTATCGTTTTTTGAAAACGAAAATGCGGCCTGGCAGTGCCTGCCCCAGAGTTGCCCCGAGTTTGAGGAGCTTGCCCTGCGCTTCTGTGCGCTCGTGCGGAGGGGCGACCCCCGCCTAGGGCGCGTGCCGAAGAGAAAGCCGAAAAGGAGGTCGAAATGACTCTCAGAAAGTCGTCAGGCAAGAAGGCCTCCGGCCCGGTGCACCGGATTCCAGCCGACCTCAAGTCCGCAATCGAATCCGCCCCTGCCGCCACGGCAGCGTGGATCGATGTGACACCCCTCGCGCGCAACGAGTGGATCTGCTGGGTGAGCTCGGCCAAGCTCGCTACCACCCGAGAAAAGCGGATCGGGCGGGCCATTGAGGATCTTTCGAAGGGAAAGAGGCGCCCGTGCTGCTGGCCAGGTTGCCCGCATCGAAAGTGAAGTGCGACCTCTTCGTTAGAGTTTTGAGCCGGCCTGCCCCATCCCTAGGGGTGTCCGTGCGCGGAGTGGGGGGCAGTTTGAATAGCCTTGCGGCATGAATCGTGTGACCCTGCGAAACATCTCGGATGCCGGTCGAGGTGCCTGTCATGAGCCAACTTTTTTCTGATTTTTTGTGGAGTTTACAGAGCCCGTCGCTGCTCGATGCGCGTTGGGCTGCAGGAGTGGGATTGGGCCTGGTGGGTGATTTGGATTGCGCCAGGTGGGTACAAGAATCCCGTCTCAATCTTGAGTCGATCAAGGACCGTTTAGTGCAGCCGGCGAAGTCGGGTCGGCTTGGCGATGTCTTTGAGGGTTGGATCGAGATTTGGCTCAAAGAGGTCCTGGGCTTTACAGAAGTGCGTCGGGGAATCCAGATCCCAGGGCCTGCCGGGACTACGCGGGGTGAACTCGATCTTGTCTTTAACCGGGGGCAGAAACTCGAGCACTGGGAAGTCGCCGTAAAGTTCTACATGTGCATTTCGCCGGATACCTCTGGGGCAACAGAACTCAAAAATTTTGTGGGTCAGGCTCTCAAAGACCGATTGGATCTGAAGCTTGAGCATCTGATGACCCGGCAGATCCCGCTGGGAACAGCCGTGCTCGGACAGCAAGTGGATTCTCGAGTGCTCATGAAGGGCAGGCTTTTTTATCCCCTCGAATGGCAGAATGAGGCGATCCCGGTAGCCCGCGAGATTTCGCCAACGCACGAGCGCGGGTGGTGGTTGGCTTGGGATTTTGCCGAGGGCATCGAAAACGTGAGTGCTCTGCGATCGGCGCACGCATGTGGCTGGGTCATTTTGCCGAAGTCGCGATGGCTGTCTTCGTGCGTGACCGCGCAAGAACCAGAGGTCCTGGATACCGCTGGCCTGCGTATGCATCTGGACCAGCATTTTAAGCAGTCCGACAATGCCCTTCAGGTCGCTCAAGTGGCCCGAGTTGCCTCGGGTGAGTATCGGGAGTTGCCTTGGAATCCATCAGGCTTCGACGGGCCCAGGCGTCTCATGGTTTTGAAGCCCAATTGGCCTGCGCTGGGGCAATGAATCGCTAAGAGGGTTGGGGTGACAGGATGGACGCGGGCCTATGGGTCCTCGCCCTTGGGGCGTCCATTCCAGTCAATCCTTGGGATTGCCGTGAAATGTGCGAAGCAAGGCGTGAACCGGCAATGCGCTGCCGGGAGAACTCACGAGGCCCTCTTTGAAGAGGAGGAAGGCCTGGAGTGCCAGCGACGCGAATGGAAAGACGCTCAATACCACTGAGGCAACCTGCCACCCCAATTCATGCTCCTGGGTTCCGCGAATGTCCCGGAGCCG
>CAIOHW010000133.1 GCA_903858195.1 Oligoflexia bacterium
CACGAGCCCGAAATCGAGCACCACCCGGCCGGGCTCCACGAAGGTGAGCTTCGATGCCAGCACACCCACTCCGAAAAGCAGCACGCTGATCACCAGCGTGTTGTACAGGATCTTGTCGCGCAGGATCTCGCGGAAGGTCACGCTCGCAACGGCAGTGACGACGCGAAGAGGGGGGGAGGTCATGGCCTAGGATTCTGGAGGATCCCGGCTGCATTTCAAGTCCGTTTTGGCTAGACTGGCGGCAACTGCATGCTCGAGATCACGAATGTCTCCCAGTCGTTTCGAACCGGCTTCTGGCTCAGGCTCACCCCGATCCTGCACGATATTTCGCTCGAAGTACCGCGCGGCTCGATCACGGGTTTTCTCGGACCCAACGGCGCAGGTAAGACGACGCTCATCCACCTGATCATGTCCATTCGGCGCCCGCGCTTGGGCACCATCCGGCTTTCGGGCCTCGACGTCAGCCTGCCCGAGGCGCGCCTCAAGATGGGCTACCTGCCCGAGCGTCCCTACTTCTACGAGCACCTCACAGGCGAGCAGCTCCTTTATTTTTTTGGCCGGCTTTCGGGGCTTGCTGACGGCGTGATCGCGGGGCGAATCCCCAAGGTGCTCGATCGGGTCGGCATGTCACACGCCCGCCACCGTGAGCTTCGGGCCTACTCCAAGGGCATGCTCCAGCGCATCGGCATTGCGCAGGCGATTCTCGGGGATCCCGAGTTTCTCGTGCTGGATGAGCCCATGAGCGGACTCGATCCCTTTGGCCGCAAGGAGATCCGCGAGCTCATTCAAGACCTCGGATCCGAGGGCCGCACGATCTTCTTCAGCTCGCACATCATTCCCGATGTCGAAGCCCTCTGCGACCGGGTGGCCCTGATTCAAAAGGGCCGCCTGATTGGAAGCGGCCCCATCCGCGAGCTGCTCGGCCAGGAGGCAAAGGCGGTCGAAATCGCCTTTTCAAACCTCGATGAGAGTGCAGCCTCGAGCGTGGCGCAGTGGCAGAAGCTCCATCGCACGCCTGACGGACTTTGGCGGGGCAAGCTCGAAGGGTCGAATCAGGCAAGCCCGGCTGCTTCCAAGATCCTGGCGCTTGGAGGCCTGCTTGCCGAAATCTCGCCCCAGCGCCCCTCGCTTGAGGAGTGGTTTACTCGCGATCGCGCACCTGAGTAGGCGGGCGGCGGATGTACGATCCAAAGCAGGTTTCGCGGTAGTCCGAGATCCTCTCCCAGCCCTGCTTGAGCGCAAGCCCTTCAGGCGGCTTCCAGCCTTTTGAGCGGCAGAGCCCGTCGATCTCCCGGTCGCTCCAAAAGCTCAGGCTCACGCCCAAGGTCTCGGCCGAGTCGCGTGAGCACACCACCACTTCAATGCGGTCTGACTCGGCAAGGGGCCGATCGAGAAGCAGGAGCCTTTCCATCGGATCCACCGTGTCGAGCGCCGAAACGGACCTAAAAAACCTGCGCCCATTGAGCCAGACCCGCATGCCGCGACCACCGCCCAGCGCGATGACGTTCTTGCCCTTTTGGCGCATCTTTTCTTCTGCGGCGGGACGAACGAGAACGCAGCTCACTGAATCCGATCCCGTGCGTTTCCCCGAACGAAGCCCGAGTGCGGTCGCCACGGCGCCGTAGCGAAGATCGAGATACGATGACTCCACCGGCTCATGCTCAAAGCCAAGCTCGACCCTCTCCGGGTGGACATGCTCAAAGGCCACGCGCTCGAGGCGCGCCCCCGGCAGGGCTTGCGAATCGGGAGTCAGGCTGTCTGCATCGCCCGCCTCACCCTCCTTCTGCAGGAGCGAAGCTTCATAATGGATCACAAAATGCGGATCGCGCTCGCTTGCCACTTCATAGATGCGGTCATCAAACCCGGTAGCGACCGTTCGACCCTGAAGCGGGTCGGGGTAGATCTGCCTGAAGTGCGGGTCAACTCTCAGTTGCTCAATGAACCCCGAGTAGCGCGTGAGCAGGTAGCGCGGACGCACGCCCCTGCGCGCCAGCGACTGCACGACACCCCACGGGTCAGGCACGGTGCCCTGCCTGAGCTGCCAGCGAACCGAATGGTGGCGCTGGTCATAGGTCTGCAGAAACGAGGGATCCAGCAGGTCGTTGAACTCGTATTCCGGGAGCGCGTAGTAGATATAGGGCGAGGCGTCCCACTCCACATTGTAAAACAGGGCCTTCTCGCCTGCTGCTGGCTTTTCGAGGGTGCCTAGCGCCTTTAAAAGCGAATCCACCCTGACGTTTGCATCAGGCTTTTCGCTCATGGCGGCAGCCGTCTGCAGCGCCCGTGGGGCAGAGCTCAGCGCAAGCACGGCAAAAAACCACACGGCACGCTTGGGGCTCTGCGAAAAGGCTCGTGAGGTCACTGCAAAAAGCAGCAGACCGAGCGGCACTGCGTACTCGATGG
>CAIOHW010000134.1 GCA_903858195.1 Oligoflexia bacterium
ACGAAGCGCACTTTCACGTTACGTGTGTTGTCGATATCCAGTCCCTCGATGAATGCACCGTAAATGGTGATTCCTTCGATGGTCAGGTTCTCGGTGCCAGTGATCGTGGCTCCATACATTCCGATATTTCCGGGACCGACGAGCTGTCGGTCCTGCCACAGGTAGGCGTCTGTTGCACCGACGGCAGCCGCATTATTGAAAATAGTGGCGGGATCATTGACGTAGTTGTCAAAGACCACCGGCTGGGGATCCGCCCAGTAGCCGCGAATCTTGAAATGGCTGTTCGGCATGCCGTTCCAGTTCGTATATCTCTCGTTGGCAAATGAGAGCGTGTACTGCCGGTAGGTAGGACCACGTCCATTGATGTACGTTCCCCCCCTAAAAATGATGCTCTTGCCGGCACGTGCCGAAGGCGTCGGCCAGCGGCTCTGGGCCAGGCCCTTGGCGCGACCGATCGTGAGCACAGGCTGTGCGAAGGTACCTGGGTTTGCGTCATTGCCGTTGGTGGCGACCCAGACTTCTCCCGAACCATCGGTCGAAAGGCTGGTGTCACGCTGGGGCGCGGCAAGTGGCGTCTGAAAGGCTGCCTCGAGGTCCGTATTGGACAAGGAGGCAAAGGCCTTCGAGGTGCCCGGCTGGATCGAGATCGTGCCCAGATTCGATGCACCAAAACGCACCATGTTGCCGTTGGCGGTATCTTCGGTCATGTAGACCACGAAAAAATACAGGGTAACGGGAGTCCCAGAAGAACCAAAGACGCGCAGGTCAGCCGGATACTCGACCACGCGCCCCGTGGAACCCAGCTCCTTGGCGCCATCCATGGGAGCGGGATAAAATCCACCCCCATTGATGCATCGGTCACCGAGGGTCCCGCCGGATGACTGGGCGCAACGCTGCACGACGGCCGGATCAATGCTCCAGTTGAAACTTGCCTGCGCGATCCGAACTGAGGCGGGCAGGGCTTGGGCGGGAGCCGAGACAATGACTTCGGGCTGAAGGTTCGCCCGAATGCTGGCGTTGTAGTTTAGATTGAGCGGGTAATCATTCGGCAGCGAATCAGTAGGATTCGTTTTTGCCGCAGCAGGGGCGCGCCCCTGGGCAGGCTTCACCCATGCCTCGAGAGACTTCACATCGGGGTGCTTCTGAAAGGGCCTCAGCTCGGCCGTGTCGCTGGCTTTCCGGCTGCACCCGGCCGCCAAAGCCATGACCACCGAGGTGCCGATCAGTGCTAGCGTGCTGCTGTTTTTTCCCATTCGGATCATCCCATCGCTCCTTGAGTTAGTGTTCAAAGGCGGTTCGGTATTCCGACGAGATGGCTTTAAGACAAACTGCGGCTACGGGCTTAAGCGGCCTTTTTTCCGGCCAGTGCCTGGGGAGCCCACTGGGAGAACATCGCCTTTTCATTGGCAAACTCCCATCCGTCCTCGCCCGTCACCTCACCCTTGCGTACGGCATCAAGAAGCACCTGATCGAGGAGCTGCATCCCATCCTTGCGCCCGGTCTGCATCACGGTCTGGAGCTGGAAGCACTTGCCCTCGCGGATCAGGTTCGCGCCCGCAGCATTATTGACGAAGATATCTTGAAAGCAGATGCGTCGCTTTTTATCGGCGGAGGGCACGAGCTTTTGCGAGATCACCACCTTGAGCGTCTCGGCAAGGAGCGTGCGGATCTGGTTCTGCTCTTCGGCCGGAAACGTATTGATGATGCGGTCGATCGTCTTGGCTGCCGAGTTGGTGTGAAGAGTCGAAAATACCAGGTGGCCTGTCTCTGCGGCCTTGAGAGCGAGCGCCACGGTCTCGGGATCTCGCATCTCACCCACGAGGATGACATCGGGATCTTCGCGCAGGGCTGCCTTCATCGCAGACGAAAAAGACGGGAAGTGGGCTCCCAGCGATCGCTGGTTGACCATGCCCATCTTGCTTTCGTGCTGGAACTCGATCGGATCCTCGAGCGTGAGGATGTGACCGGGCGAAGTCATGTTGATGTGGTTGATCATCGCTGCAAGAGTAGTCGACTTGCCCGAGCCCGTGGGTCCGGTGACGAGCACCAGACCGTTTGCAAACGAGCAGGCCGTTTTGCAGATCTCCGGAAGCGCAAGCTCCTGGATCGTGGGTGGAGACTCGGCAAGAGCTCGAAGCACCATCGCGACCCCGTGGCGCTGCATGAACGCGTTGACACGAAACACTCCCGCTCCCGTGGCCTTGAAGGCAAAGTCGATGCTCTTTTCGCGGGCAAATACCGCAAGCTGGTCGGGAGGCGCACACTGCTTGAGCATGGCGTCCAGATCCGCAGGCGTCAGGGCAGGAATATTGAGCCTGAGCAGGTCGCCTCGAACCCGGATCATCGGGGGCGACTGAACAGCCAGGTGCAGGTCAGAACCCTTGTTCTGGACCATGGTCTGCAGGAGCTGGACAAGAGACACACTCATTCACTGAGCGATTCGGTCCGAGGCTGAGAAAACTTGAGCTTAGCCCTTTGACGGCAACCCCTTGCGCGTCACCCAAAGCGGGCCAACCAGCAGGAAAGCGAGATCCTTGAAAAACGAAGGCTTCTTGCCCTCGATGCGGTGCCCATAAAACTGCCCTGCCCACGCAGCAACAAAGAGGGCCCCACCTGCCGTCACCAGAAGCCCTGCCTCCGCCAACTTTTCGACACCCCAGAGCATTACGGCAACCTGGGGGATCATGGCGAGGAAGAGGCCCCGATCGAGCAGGAAATAAAAGAGCATCGGCCCCACGAGAGCGAGGCTTGCCCAGTTGAGAAGCCAATCCGGTGCGAAAC
>CAIOHW010000135.1 GCA_903858195.1 Oligoflexia bacterium
ATCGACGAGATCCTGGCCACGCCGGCATTTAGGAGGCGCCCATGAACCGCAGCAGGCGTGACTTTTTGAAGTGGCTTGCCGGCGCAGGACTTGTGGCTTCAGGGGGCGTGAGCGCCTCGCTGGTTCAGTCGATTCTGGGGGCATCCACTGCCGCCGAGGCAGCAAACGCCGAGGCCATGAAGCACCTTCTCCTGATCAATCTGCATGGTGCACCTCCTCGCTGGATGTTTGACCTCTGGCTGAAGCCAAATCCCTCAGACCCCTTCATTCCAAACCTCATGACTCATAATGCGATCTCAGAGATCAATCCCAACACGGGGGCCGTGACGTTTGAGAATCGATGGATTTCGGCTGGTTTTGGAACCGATGAGCCCTTGGATCTGCCCAACCTTTGGCGCGCCGAGCTGCTCTTTCCGGCGAGTTCAGGCTCAACACTGCCCGCGGCAGTCCCCATGACTGAGCTGCTCAGGCACTGGCTCTCGGTGCGCTCGGGCGGTTCAGGCCGGGATGGCCACACCCCCAACAACCAACTCCTGGTGTCCGGAGGCGCTCAGTATCCCACGATTGCAGGCGCAATCGCCGACGAGTCAGCCTTTCCTATTCCAGCGCTCCTGCTGCCACTGGAGGGAGCAAGCGGCACGATCACCTACCGGTCAGCCAAGGGCGTGAGCGCCGCCAATATCTACCCCGGCCCATCAAACCCCACCCCCGCCCAAAGACTGCTCGCACCGTTTGCAGACAATCCGACCTACCGTCATCCCGCTCGGCAAAATGCGGCGGTCTGGGGTGCTGTCGGAGCAGCCCTTTCCGCATTTCGCCAAGGACCCCATCAGCAGAGTGCGGCGGCCCGGTCCATCTTTGCCAATCAAGAGCGAAACGAGACCCTGCTGAGTACCAATGCCTCGAGGTACGCCGACGATTTTCCGGCATTAGCCGCCAAGTACGACTCCATCCTGAACGCCAACCTACGCGCTCAGGACGTACCGGGCGTATCGGATCAACCCATCCGCGGAATTTCTTTTCCAATGACGGTGAGCGGGCTTTTTAATAGCGCGGCCACCTGTCCTCCCATCGCAGCACGAATGGTGGACAAGTATGTGATTGGCGTGGCCAAGAATCCGGGGACGATCGATTTGCGGTCTGCCCTGTCGAATGCCACTGTTCGAGGGCTTGCCTACGAATTTGCGCTCGCCGAGATGGCCTTCAAACATCAGTTGTCTTCTGGAGTCGTGATGACTCCGGCAAGTGGCGTGGATTCACTGCTCCCTGCCACAATCGATTCAGAGACACTTGTGGTGACCCAAGACACTGAAGCCAACACCACGACCTTTACGCTTCCAGCGTCCGCAGCCCTCCCCCAGGATCGCCAAATGAGCGTGCCTTTTGACGCTCACCTCGTGGGCTCGGTCATGAACCTGCTTGTTTTCAGTGCATTTTTCAGGGCGCTTGCTGCGTGCATCCACGAGTTTTCGTCGGCCATCGGAAGCTCAGTTTTCGAAAAGACCGTCATCGAGATTGCCAGTGAGTTCAACCGATCCGCGCGCGGCGATGGCGCCGGGTCGGACCATGGCTTTGACGGGACGACATTCTCTTTTATCTCCGGCGCAATCGAGGGCACCCACTGCATCGGCGACATCTGGGATCGGCCGCCTCCTTCAAGCAACATGCAGTATTTCTACACTGGAACCTGGGGTTTTGGAGCCCCATGCGCGGATCTCGGAGGGATCACCCTCAACCAAGGCAACATACTCGCCTCATTGGCATCCATCTTCGGGGTGGCGTCTCCGTCTCCCAACAGCCTCGTCATCTTTGACCTTGGAAAGAGCCTTCTCAACCGGGGCAAGATCGTTGCCAAGATCAGTCGCGGCAAGAATACGCGGGAGGAGAGCGGATGAAGATTCGTACCCTCCACACGATAGCCATCACATTGCTGCTGTTTGGGGCCGGCTGCCAAAAACAGATGATCAGCTTTGAGCGTCCCATCGTTGACCCAGAAAAGCCCATCGGCGATACCGTGGCAAAGCCTCCGATTGTGATGAATCGCGTTCAGATCACTTCGAATCTGCTCGATATCTTTGGGCCGGATTCCGCCCTGGCGGGAGGCCTCCAGTCGCTGATCTACCGCAACAGCACTCCCTTTAACGGACCCTGTGATCCGCACGCTGAACGGCGCGAAGGAACCGGGCAGGTGTTGCCCGCGGGAAATACCGAGACCTGCGTTGGGGGCATGGGGGACTCCCGCATCAGCGCAAACGGCATCCTGGCGCCCATGACTTCCGGTTACCTTTCCCAAGTCTGCGAGTTTGCGGTCCAGCAGCCCGCTGCTGTGGATTACGCCGTGAAGCTTGCACTTGGAATTTCGAGCGGCCAACTCCCCACTACCATCTCCGACGCGGAGATCATGGCGATCTGGCAGCTCTTCTATCCTGAATACCCGATGCCTGGCGCACTGCTCGCTTCGCTCAAGAACGTCATCTCCACGGCGTCCACGATTACGCCCCCCTACACAATCGCTGATCGGCGCGCCCTGCTGCTGCTCACGGCCTGCCTCAGCGAGGCCTGGGTTCTTTACTAAGGGACGGGGCGCACCGATAACGCATTGCGGCACCCTCTCGCCAGCAAGGTCTGATAAAAACGATCAGCTTTTACAAGTGCCTGAGATGGATGGCTTTTCTGTCCTGATCAGGACCGCAAGGCAGATGAGCGTCCCCCAGCTCTTGGAGGCGTGGAGCTCAAAAAAAGTTCCCGCAGCACCCCAGAGTTTCTGGGTGGCAGCGGCGATGAGAAACACTCCAACCACGGCCGCCGCTCGCGCCCATCGATCGGGCCTGAGCCAGGAGCGCTCCACGACGATCACAGCCAGTGGAAAAGTGAAGATGAACAGATGCCACCACGGAAGCGGATGCACCACCGGTGTGAGCGCAAGCCAGCCCACCCACTTGAGCTCGTCTGAGAGCGCCCGCGAGAGCCTCCACCAGGCCACGCCCAGCACGAGCGCGAGCACCAATGCCAACCGAACGTCGGTGCTCGACTCACGACCCGGAACCTCAAGCGTGCGGAGGATGTAGCCCGGAAGGCCCGGATTTCTTGACCCCCGCACCAAGTGTTCGCCCAGTCCGGCACTTGTGGTCGTGGCTGCCGTCTTCCAGTCCAAAAAAAGCGAAGCCGGACTTCGATCCGGTTGCGCAAGCACCGCCGGAATCGATAGTGCCGCAAACAGCGCGAGCGTCGAGAGGCCGGCCATCGCCAGCCGGCGAAGTGAGGCCCGCCCCAGGATCCCGCCCGGAAGCACAAGCGACACCAGCGGAAGGACGGTGAAGATCTTTGTCGAGAGCGCCGCAGCAAGCGCAGTCAGCCGGGGGAGGGTAGCTCCCCGAAACCCGAGCGCCACGGCAAGCATGGGGAGCACGATCTGACCATCGAGCGCGTGCACGGCCCAAAGACCCCAGTACGCAAGGAGCATCGCAAACAGAGTGCCTGCCCGAACATGGGCCCGAAGCCTGAGCCAAGCGATCACCAGCGCAAGCGAGGCCACCTCGATGCCACCCCAGGCCCATTTGGCAAGCCACACCGGGAGCAGGCCGAGCGGAAAAAAGAAGGGCACGATCCACGGCGGATACTTGAAGACCATTCCACCGTCACGAGAGAGCAGGTAGAGGGGCTCGCCCGAGAGCACATGATTGGCCGCCCGCCAAAAGACCTCGAAGTCCGTACCCTGTGAGGCGGTCGATCGGACGAGCGAAACGGCTCCGAGCAATAGCACGAATGCGGCGATGGTCCTGCTCTTCATGGGGACTTCAGAATCTCCCGCCCGGAGCGCAAAAACAAACCCGAACAGCGCTCAAAGTTTTGGTTTATGTTTTGTGGCATGATCCGCCGGATTTTTGCCGCCCTGGCCCTCTTGAGCGCACTGGCCCTGCTCCGCCTGCAGATCACCCATGACCTGGATCTGGGGCTGCTTGAAGCCTGGAACTTCGGACTTCGCACCGGGCTCCTTCAAGACACATCCATCCTGCTGCTGGCGGTATCGCTCGAAAGGGCGGCCGGGCTTTTCGGGTTTCGGCACGGCTTCGTGCTTGCCGCGGTTGCCATCGCTGCAGCTGCGCTTTCGAATACGCTCTACTTTCGATTTTTCGGCACCCACCTCGATTCTTGGGTGGTGGCAAGCCACGCAGGCGACGCAGGAAACGTCCTGGGCGCCACCCTCAAACTTGCACTCACGCCGGCTATCATCGGCGCTCTTGCACTGCTCACGACTGCTTTCTGGATGGCCATCGCAAGCCCTCCACCCCTACCCCCGACCGGCAGAAAGAACGCAGCATCGGCTGCGGCACTGGCGATCGCACTTGGACTATCCGGTCTGGTGCTCAAGCAGAGCCCCGTGTGGATGCACTGGATGCAGTTTGACCAGGTCGACCGGGTCTTCAAGGCCTCCGTGGCAGGCGAGCAGATTCTCTACACCTGGTACGATCAGGTGTTCTCAATGAAGAAGCGCGAAGCCTCCGCCCTGGCGTCTGCCGGTGACATCGAGGCCGCGATCTCGACCCTCACAAAGTACCGAGACCTCGGGAGCGCATCGGCGCTCCCCGCCAGCTCGACGCTTGTCCGGGAGTTTGCCCCGGACATGGCTCTCTCACGCAGGCTTCGCTCCGAGCTCGGCCTTCCAACCGAAGGCCCCGTACACGTGGTGGTACTCCTGCTCGAGTCCTTCCGGGCCCATGAGGCCTACCACCCGGAGCTTGCCCCGCAGGTCGTGCCCTTTCTCGATGAGCTCAGAAAGTCCGGGGCCTGGAGCCTCTCGCAGCTTTATTCTTCATCGCTGGCCGCGGCGCAAACCGTGCGCGGCATGTACAGCACCCTCTGCTCGCAGATCCCAAACATCGGCGGGCCGGCAGTCTACATCTCCTTCAGCCACCTGCGCGTGACCTGCCTGCAGGAGATCTTCCGGGAGTCGGGCTACTTCACGGCGGCCTTTGAGCCCTTCAAGTTCAACTATCACAACGCAGGCGTCTTCGAGGCCGCCCACGGAATGGACAAGAACTACTGGGGCGACGACTTTCGCCGCCGTGGCGTCACTACTGCCGTGAACGAGTGGGGCGTTGCCGATCGACCCTTTCTTGAAGAAGGCGTAAAGCTCATG
>CAIOHW010000136.1 GCA_903858195.1 Oligoflexia bacterium
CAGGGAGGTTCGTGCCCACATAGAAGGTCGGTGCAAGCAAATCCTCGCGCAAAAGGGCGACGCTGGCCTGTGGGTCGCCCTTGGATTGGGCGGCCTTGCGCATCTCGGCAAGTTCTTCGGGAAGAACGCCTTCGATATCGGCAATGGGAGAGAAGACTCCCTGGAGGATGGGGACCCACTGGGCAAGCTTGCTCAGTCCGGGTTGGATGGCCCCACGAACGGCGCTGGCGAAGCGGATAAAGCCGGGGTTCTTGACCACGGGGTCGAGGTGACCGGTATTGTATCCGTAGGCTCCGAGCCCAACGAGGCTCAATGTCAGGAACACGCGCAGGAAGCCAAAGCTCCTTGGGTTTTCCTTCCAGGTTGAGGCAAGCGTGGGAATCTCGGGTTCGGGCGAGGAATCCTCCACGCGCTCGACTTCTTCGACGGGCGAGAGCTCGACCCGGGTTTCGATCTGGAGTGCGGACTCGGGCATGGCCGGCGCGGCTTCGGGCTCCGAGGCAGCAAGTTCAAGGCTGATGGGGGGTTCGGCACTCGGGGTGGGTGCGAGCTCTTCTGGAATCTCGAGAGCTACGCTGGTGGCCTGCGGCGGCGGGTTGAGTTCAAAATCGATGGAGTCCTTCGCAGGAGCGGAGTCGTAGGCCGGTGCCGGAGCAGTCAGGCCCTCGAATTCGCGCACGGCAGTCATGATCTGCCAGTCGCCCATTCCTTCGCACCACACGTACTGGGTGCGCTGGACCTCGCCGGAGGTCATCTTTTGCTGGATCTCAAACAGGGAAAAAGGCCCCTCATGATGATCCGTCTGGTAAACAAACCATTTTCTCTCTTGGAATCCGTCCATGTGACTGGAAGCATAAGAGAAATGATGAAGCCGCGCAAATGGAGCCTTGTCCTGATTCCAGACCATCTGGGCGTGATCCACGTGCGCGGAAGGGTGGGTGCGGATCAGGGTCCGGCCGCCTTTGAAAAAGTGTTTCGGAGGCTCACGGGAGAGCGCGACCTGCACTCGCTCTGCGCTCCAAGGGTCCGGGTCGAGGGCCTGAACGGTCCCATTGAGGCCAATCACCGTCAGGCTGCTGACGCTGTGGCCGGAGCGCACCTCGAGACGGGCTTGAGCGTGGTGGTGGGCGGCGGGCACGACCACGGATTCAGCCACCTCAAGGGGCTTGGGCAGGCAAAGCCCGGCCGCTGGGGCTGCATCAACCTCGATGCGCACCTCGATGTTCGTCGTCCGGATCCCCATCCCACGAGCGGATCGCCCTTCTACCTTTGCATCGAGCAGGGCGTGATCCAGCCCCAAGACCTCGTCGAGTTCGGCATCCAGCCCCACTGCAACGGGCCTGCGCTCTGGGAGTATGCGCGCACCCAGGGCATCCCGGTCGTTGCGCTCTCTGAGATTCGCGCACCAGGAGAGGCCGTGCGAAGGTTCGAACGCGAGCTTTCTGCACTGGCCTTACGAGTGGATTCGATTGCGATCAGCCTCGATCTCGATGCCCTCTCTCAGGCGCATTGTCCGGGAGTGAGCGCTCCTCAGGCCGAGGGCCTCTCATCGAGTGATGTGATGGCCATGCTGGAGATCGCAGGCAGGCATCCCAAAGTGGCCTCACTTGGAATCTTCGAACTCAATCCCGCACATGACATGGATGATGCCACGGCTCGCGTGGCTGCAACGGCCGCGCACCGTTTCGTTCAGGCATCGTTCGACGCAGCCTTGAGCTCCTGACGAATCGCCTGGAAGATGCGGGCCTGTGCCGTCATGCGCTCGCCCGTGCGCTGAATTTCGGCCGGCACTTCGCGCAGCGTCTGGGCCGACTGCTGGAGAGCGTGGTACGAAAGGTCCAAGTCAGTGGCGAGGGGCTCAAGCCTGAGCTCGAGTTCATGCAACAGTTCCTGCAGCTTTTGCTGCCTCTGGCGCATCTCAACGAGTTGCTGGTGCGCAAGCCGTGCGCTCATCACTGTCGACGCGGTGTCCTGCCTGCCCGAGTGCACGAGCACATTCAGGGTCGAGGCTTCGACGTGCAGGCTGTGGCCGTTCAGCTCATCGATCGCCTGTATGACCTTTCTTACCGAGCGAAGCCCCTGATGGTGGGTGGCTCGGGCACGGGCCACATTGCTCTGTGCTTCGCTCGAGCTCGAGCCGAGTTCCTCGAAGCGCGAAAACAGATCCTTGAGCTGCCTGCCGATCCCAAGCAGCACGTCACGAAGCTCGGGCAGGATGGCGCCCAGCCTCTGCTGGCGCTCCTCGATCGAATCCCGCGCATGCCTCGTGGCACGGAGCGAGAGCAGCACACCAAATAGCGAGGTCAGGACTGCAACAACAGCGAGCGTCGCCATGTCGCGCTTAAGCGGAGTCGTGGTGCCAAGAAACCCCGCACTCGGCAGGGTCACCAGGATTCGAATCCCGCTCTCCGGGTCGCCTCCGGGCAGGCTCAGGGGCTTTCGATAGTCGACTACGCCCGGGCGCGAGGTATCGAGCTGCTCCGAGCCCGCCTGCTCCTTTGAGATCTGGATCAGCCTGGGTTCCACTCCCTGGGCAAGATAGGTGATGGCCCAATGAGCGGGGTTGGGAATGTTCTTTTGCTGGGCGGCAAGCACGAGGCCCTCGGCCGCACTTGCCAGCTGGCGAGCGATCAGCGTGCCGTAGTCACGGTTGTTGCGCTCCGACATCGAGCTATCAGCCAGGCGGATCGCACCCGTAGCCAATGCCGCAGCCAGCAGCGCCGCCTTCCAGCGGGTCGACGCTGGGGCTGTCGGGTCAATGAATTGACGCAAGGACGCTCTCATCCACCGTTCGTATCGGCGACAACGCGGGAGGGCGTGAGGTGGAATGAAATTCTGGTAACTTCAATCCAATGGAACTCATTTTGGCGATCGATCAGGGAACCACGGGAACCACCGCGCTCTTGATGGATCGCAGTCTCAACCGGGTCTCTGATGCGAGCATCGATTTTGAGCAGCATTTTCCGAAGCCAGGCTGGGTCGAGCACGA
>CAIOHW010000137.1 GCA_903858195.1 Oligoflexia bacterium
CGTAGGCGTAGCCGACCATCATGCCAGTAGCCATGATGATCTTGTTCATCTTTTCGAGGTGGTCCATCGTGATGTAGTTCTTGAAGCCGAACATCTCACGCATGATCACAAGCAGCGTGACCACCATGGCAAATCCCGAAAAGATGGCGCCCGCAACGAAGTAGGGCGGGAAGATCGTCGTGTGCCAGCCCGGAAGCTGCGCGACTGCGAAGTCGAACGAAACGATCGTGTGCACCGAAAGGACCAGGGGGGTCGAGAGGCCGGCCAGAATCATGTAGGCCATCTCGTAGTGCGACCAGTTCTTGTTGCTCCCGCGCCAGCCCATCGAGAGCAGCGTGTAGATCGTCTTGCGGATGCCGTTCTTGGCGCGATCGCGAACCGTGGCGAGGTCGGGGATCAGGCCCACGAACCAGAACACGCTCGAGATCGTGAAGTAGGTGCCGACGGCAAACACGTCCCAGAGCAGGGGGCTTCGGAAGTTGACCCAGAGCTGGCGCTGGTTCGGGTACGGAAGCAGCCAGAAAGCCGCGTACCAGGGGCGGCCCGTGTGAAGGAGCGGGAAGGTGAGCGCCGTGATGACGGCAAAGATCGTCATGGCTTCGGCCGAGCGGTTGATGCCCGTGCGCCACTTCTGGCGGAACAAAAAGAGAATGGCCGAGATCAGGGTGCCGGCGTGGCCGATACCCACCCAGAACACGAAATTCGTGATGTCAGTGCCCCAGCCGCTGGGCTGGTTGAGACCGAGGACGCCCTGTCCGCGGCCCACGAACTGGGTGACGACAAAGGCCCAGATGCCGAGGATCACCAAAGTGGTGCTGAAAACGACCCACCACTTTTTGGTGGGGAAGCTCTCAAGCGGGCGGGAGACATCATCGTTGATGTCCGCAAAGGTTTTACCACCCGTCACCAACAGGTCCTGCGAAGCGTGCGTGCTCATTGTGGTTTAGGTTTAAATCGAAGCGGCTGATCTTGTAAATCTCGAATTGTTCGGAGAACTTGGGCCGATGCGAAAACTTTTTTCGAACCCCATTTTAGTGTTTTTTGTCGCCATCGGACTTCAGGGCCTCTGGCGCCTCGTGCTTGAGCCCATGGCTCGTCTGGGGATGGGGGAGTCGGCTGCGAACTTCCTGTTCGTGGCGCTCCGGGTGGGGGTCATGGTGGGCCTGCCGCTCATGCTGGCCTGGGGTTGCAGGTTTTCGAGGTTCGGGGCCCTGGCCGCCACGGCTTTGGCGACCCTGATCGAGTCGGTGGGATTCACGGTCCTGAGCCTGCCCGAGGCTCCGGCGCTGACGTTGCTGCTGCAGGTCTTCATCCTGAACCTCCCGATTGTGCTGCTCTTTGGGCTAGCCGGCTATGAGCTCGGAAGGCGTCTGGGGTCGGCCCCCGCCCAGGCGGAGCCGCCTCAGTCGACTGGGGGTTGACCTCTCTGGTCCGGGATTCCACACTCTTTGGATGAGCGTTGCTCCCCCGCGTGCCCGTTTTCAGGCCATCACCTGGGCTCTCCTTTTAGCATCTGTCGGGATGCCCGGACGGGTCTGGCTCACGGTGGGCCGCGCACAAGAACCTGCCGTGCAGACTCCGGCTGGCCAGCAGGGCGCGGTTTCGGGTTGCACGACCCTGAACCTCCGCGCCGGACCAGGCACAATATATCGAACCCTCTCCAGCTTGGACTGCGGGAACCGGGTCGCGGTGGTTTCAAAAACCGCCGTTGGCAGTAGCACCTGGGTTCAAGTCCGTCTGGGCGATGGAAGGCTGGGGTGGGTGAATGCCAAGTACATCGAAGTTGAGCCGGCCGAAGCGATCACGGATTTCGTAAAAACGGTTGATGCCATTAATGGCACCGGGGCTGCGGGCACTCCCACCGGGAGCTGCGCGGCTGAGTCGGGGGCCCAGGCCGAGGTTCGGGCGCAGGCGCCTGCATCCGACCCTCTTGCCGAAGACCGCAGGCCGGGCCGGGGTACTTTCAAGGTGCTTAAGAGCGCCGTGGCTGACCTCTCCGGCAAGGCATGCTTCAAGAAGCTCGGTGAGCTCTACCGTGCCAAGCTCGGAAAGCCTCCCCAAGACCCGCTCTGGGCAGAGTTGTCCGAAGAAAAGCGCGCCGAAAGAATTCTTGCCCATGCCCGGCGCACGGGCGGGCTTCTCAATTCTGGCAAAGCCCGCCTGTATGACCTCGTGACCCCTGAGCTGGCGGCCTGCATTGCGTTTCAAGAGACGCGCGGCAACCTGACTCCTCACCGTGCGAACTACACTTTTTGCAGTCCGGAGGGGAAGGGCAAGTACCGCTCCACCGCGCACGGGCTTGGCCAGATGACCCGCACGACCCTTCGAGGCATGTGGGATGAGGGCAAGCTCGAGCTCACGACGGTGCAGGGCTATGAAAACAGCTCGAGCAGCGAGGTTTTCGAGGCGCTCAATGACGACGTGCCACTGCAGATGGAAGTGCTTTTTCGCACGCTCCACGAAAAGGCTCGCATCGCGAAGGCCTCTCCGACCTCGGGCCAGCTTCTCGAAGACGCCGTGTTTCGTTACGACACCGATCACGCCGAGCAGTATGTTTCGAACGTGGCAGGCATCTGCCTTCCCTGCCTCAAAGAAGGCAAGTCGACCCCGTTTCAGTGCCTTCAGCAAATGAGGTGAGTGATGAAGCTTCGAGCCCTGATCCTGTGTTTGGTTCTCTCCGGCCCTGCTTTGGCCCAGTCGGGAGCCCTGCCCGCTGTTCTAAAAGACATCTCGGAAAAAAAGCTCAAGCACGTCTCCGAACACGAGCTTTCAGATGGACCGGTCTGGCGAGTGGTGGTGCAGCGCGTGGCTCTGGCCAGTGGCGATGCCTCGGACCAGCTCTGGGTGCAGGACCTTGATGCCGGACGGCTCCTGCTCTCGGTCGTCGAGCCCGCCGAGCGCTTTCGCGGTGCCGAGATCGTGAAACTGAAAACGCGCGAGAACGAGTTCCTGCTCACGCGCTGGAGCCGGGGAGTTCATGGCGAAGAGATTCGGCTTTACGACCCGCTGGACCCAAAATCCCCGCTCAAGCTTTCCGTGCCCTCGCATTGGCCTGCCACCTTTGAGGTGAAGGGCGGAGTGCTCGTGGTCAGGGCCACGCGCACAGGCAAGGCGCCCGATGCCCCAGAGACCTTCGAGAAGAGCTTTCCTGCAAAATAAGTTTAGAACTCGGCCTGAATTCCCAGCGTGGGGATGATCGGAAGCCCCGAGACCACCTCCTGATCCGAGTAGTCGTAAGCGTACTGGATCTGCTCGGGGTTCATGCGGTTGGTCGCATTTTGAATGTCGAGGTAGCCCGTCAGGATCCACGTGTCCTTGATCCACTTCTTGTCCACGCGCACATCGAGCTGAAAGAACGGCGCCACGCGGTTGGAATAAAACGCGCCGCGCACCGGAAAATACACATCGTTATCCGAGTCGTAGATTCCGCCCGTGATCGGAGTTGAGGGATTTCCGGTCGCGTAGCGCACGCGCGTGCCGATGCGCCAGTTGCCCGAAAGATCGAGGCTTGCGATCGCCGTGAGCAGGTGGGTCTGGTCAAACTCAAACGGATATTCGGGCTGGCCTGGTTGGCGGCGCGTGCTTTTTCCAAGCGTGTACGAAAGCCAGCCCGTCCACGGGGCAAAATCCATCTGAATCA
>CAIOHW010000138.1 GCA_903858195.1 Oligoflexia bacterium
CGTCTGCTTGACGGATGCCATGCCACCCGACGCATCAGCGACACTGAGATCCAGCGTGCGCAGGAGATCCAGCCCAAGGTTTCCGTCCTTCACGTTCGGTCGCAAAAAGATTCGCCCCTTTGCACTGATCGGAGGTTTGGCAAGCTCGGACAGGCCCGGGAAGCTCCCTCCCTCGGCTGTGGCTAGGCTGCCATCCACTTCGAGCTCGATGGCCCCGGGTGTGGCGCTCTCCGCGCCGTGGAGTCTCAAGATCCTGGGCGGCTTGCCAAGTTTCAAGGTTCCCAGTCCGTCGAGCGGAAATCCGTTTCCACCCTCACGGGCGAGCAGCTCGGCAACGAGGTGATTGACCGTATCCTCGTTCAACTGCACGAGGGCCTCATCGCTGCTCAGCCGCTCGAGCGGTGCCTTGGGATTGAATTCGCAGTCCGTGCCCTCGGGGCCAAAACCGATACGCACACCCTCCTGGGCAGCGGAGAGTCCGACAAGGGCCAATCCGAGTGCCTGCTTTTGAACATCAGCGTAGGAAGTCGCGATCACGGAGTTGGCCTTCTCCAGCGCTGCCGGCATGATCTGCTTCTCAAGCAGCTCTTTGACCTTGGCTTCATTTTCGGCCCAGAGCTTGAGCTTTTGGCGCTCAAGGGCCTTGCAGCCTTCGTCCCGGATCAGGTTCTCAAGCCGGGGGCTTGTCTTGACCTGCCCCGTGCTCACGTTACCGAGACTCACCCGGATCTTGCTGCAATCGATCGTGAGGCGATTGGCGTTCAGGTAGATGTCCGTGCCGAGGCGATCGAGCCGGGGTGTGCCGTCTGCTGCAAATGAAACCTTGCCCTGGCTCATGGCTTCGATGCCTTCGTCCACTTGGAGGGCGACCCCGGAGATGTCCACATGCATGTCCTTGAGGTTGATGCCGCCCCAATAGTCTGCGATGCCGAGCTCCCTGACGGTGATGCGGGTGGCACCCTCCTGGGTGACGCTCAAGGTCTTGGGGGCGTAGCTCAGCACGATTGAATTGCTCGTTCCGCCTTGCTGAAAGACGAGCGGTTCACCGGTCCGTGGAGGCACGGTGATGTATCGACTGGGGTTGATTTCCGAGCCCGGTGCGCTGAGGTCGAGTTTCAGCGGCTCGCCAAGAACCACGGGGTCTGGGGTCGCGAGGGTGATGTCGAGGCGCTCGTCGTTCTGCTCGCGCGCACCAGTCTTCGAAACCTCGTGGGAGCGCCGCCAACCGGCAGAGGCCACACGACCCTCGGTGGGAAGCAGGCGCAGGGTTTGGCGCGCCATGAGCTTCCAAGGGAGTTGGATCTCGCTTGCCGGCGGGTCGCCGGCAAACGCCGAGAGGGTGAGCGCGAGCAGTGGGAGAAGCCTTCGGTTCAGGAGAGGCTGCTTCATCGTGCGCCCTCCGTGCCGGAAAACTCAGCGGTCAAGGCATCGCGGCCTGATGAGTCAAAGCGCACCGAACGGAGTTTCCTTCCCATCGGTTCGAGTGCGCTTTTAAGGTCGATTTCGATCCGGTTCTTGCCGGTGCGCTTGGCCTGCTCAAGCGCATCCGTGGCGCGCGATGACCCGACCGAATCCTTGACGCCCGCCAGGATCCAGCCCAGCACGGGTACCAGGATCTCGAGC
>CAIOHW010000139.1 GCA_903858195.1 Oligoflexia bacterium
ACCATGATTACCGCAAGCTTGCCCAAGCGTTTTTAAAGGAAGTCCAAACGTGCTGAAGATCGTTACCGTGCTTGGAGCCAGACCCCAGTTCGTCAAGGCAGCCCCCCTCTCTAGGGCCCTTTCCGCCACAAGGCAAATCCAGGAGATCATCGTGCACACGGGGCAGCACTATGACTCGAAAATGTCGGATATCTTTTTCGACGAGCTCGGAATTCCAAAGCCCCGTCATTACCTGGGTATCGGATCGGGCCAGCATGGCGCCCAGACCGGGAGAATGCTGGAGGCGGTCGAAACCATCCTGCTCGCAGAGAAGCCGGACTGGGTCCTCGTCTACGGTGATACCAACTCCACTCTCGCGGGAGCACTGGCTGCCGCGAAACTCGGCATCCCCGTTGCGCACGTCGAGGCAGGACTTCGCTCATTCAACCGATCCATGCCTGAAGAGATCAACCGTGTTCTGACCGACCAGGTCTCCGACCTGCTGTTCTCCCCCACTTTGACTGCAACCGAGCACCTGAGACGAGAGGGAATCCGGGCCGAGACCATCCATCAAGTGGGTGATGTGATGTTCGACTCCGTCCTGCAGAACACGGACCTGGCCCGGCAAAAGAGCGACATCCTCAAGCGCCTGAACCTCCAATCAGATGAGTTTGTTCTTGCCACCATTCACCGTGCCTCAAATACGGATGACCCGGCTCTCCTCGGTGCCATCCTCCGGGCTTTGGGTGAGCTCTCCACCACCCACGAGGTAGTCTTTCCGGTACACCCCAGAACGTCAAAAATGATTTCTGGAATGATGGCCGACATGAAGGCCTCCCCTTCCACTTTCAAGGGACTTCGGCTCATCGAGCCCGTGGGATACCTCGACATGCTGATGCTCGAGGAATCAAGCAGCCTCATCGTCACGGACTCGGGCGGTGTTCAGAAAGAAGCGTTCTTCCTTCGAACCCCCTGCGTCACCCTTCGCACCGAGACGGAGTGGACCGAGACGATCGAGAGCGGCTGGAACCGCCTGGTGTCTCCGTCTGACTCAAATGCCATGATCAGCGCCTTTCGCGCGGCGATTGGATCAACTGGCCGCGAGGTCACGCCTTATGGTGACGGAAGGGCGGCTGAGAAGATTGCAGCAGTTCTGATCCGGTCAATGAGGCGAGATGAAAGACGATCCACCTGATGCCTGCGGTGGCTGCTTTCAACCACACTCCAGTCTCTTTCCGGCAGCGTGCCGATTTTCCAGTCCTGATAGAGTCGATCCAGTGCCTGCCCGATCGCCTCAGGGTCATGATAATCCGCCACATAACCCGCGTTCGCCTCATTCACGAGAGCAGCGCACACATCAGTTGGGTCCACTAGAGCCAAAATAGGGCGATTCACCGCAAGGTAATCGAACACCTTTCCCGTGTAGGTGCCACGATTGGCATAGTCGTCCACTAGAACCAAAAAGGCGCTTGCGCCGGCCAAAGCCAAAGGCAGCTCCCGGTAAGGAACCCGGGAACTCGTCTCGACGTAGGGCCGCAGACGCTCCGGCACCGGCATGCCCGAATTTCCACCGATCACCCACAAGCAGAACTCGTGGGGCATCAGCCCCTGCCTGCCGATGAAGGCAAGCAAAGCGTCATAAAAACGCTGAGGATTCGTGGTCTGATAGAGCGTCCCGGCAAACGCGAGAGTGAAACGGGTGCCCCGCCTCTCTGGCTCTCGGATAGGCTCAAAATCATAGCCGTTCCTGACCTCGAGCAACTCGGGCAAACTGAGGTGACCGGAATCTGGTGCGCCACCCTCGCGAAGCCCATCGATCATGGGCGCTGAAACCACCGTCACGCCATCGGCGTGCCCGAGCATCTTTCTTTGAATCCGGCGCAGGCGAGCCTGTAGCAAGCGCGTGTCGGCCGCCTGTACCAGCGAATCCCGAAGGTCCGAGACCCAAAGCAGCACCGGGAACCGTTTCTTCAACGAAAGGCCAAGCCTGAGCACCGCCGGCGGGCCGTAGGTGGTGATCAGGACCCGCACGTTTTGCTCGCGAATGATGCGTTCGGCTTCGCCAAGCAGAGAGTCATGGATCCCGTAATAGAGGTCCGTTGTGACCTGTCGGAGCAGGTAGTTCCATGCCGCCCGCAGCACATGCTTGTAGCGGGCCTCCTTCTGGAAGGTGTCCATGGCAGGAACCCACTGCCTGACCGGCACGCGGTGGACGGTGAAATGCTCGATCACCTCTGAGGCTCTCTCGGGGCCGACCGTGAGCACATGCACTTGGAACCTGGTGGGGTCCAAGTATCGCGCAAAGGCAGCCGGGCGCTGTGCGGCCACATGGAGAGTGGGCGGAAAGTACTTGGAAATGATCAGGACCGGAATTCGCGATGCCATGGTTCCGCCAAGGTTACCCTCCGGGCAGTACCACGGCTGCTAGGGCATACTCGATCAAAATCAGGCCTGTAAATGTGCCCAGATTATGGGTATTTGGTTTCCATGCGCGCTAGACCGGACTTCCTCCCCTTCTCCCCGCCTGCCATCGGGGAAGAAGAGATCCAGGAGGTCATCGACACCCTGAGGGGGCAGTGGCATTCGACGGGCCCGAAGACCCGCCGCTTTGAGGCCGCCTTTGCCGAGCGCTTTGGGTCCCCAGCGGCACTCGCCCTGAATTCCTGCACGGCAGGTCTGCATACGGCGCTCATGACTCTCGGCATCGGACCGGGCGACGAAGTGATCACCACGGCCATGACCTTTTGTGCCACCGCCAACGTCATTGAGCACGTGGGTGCCCGCACGGTGCTGGTCGACGTTGAGCGAGACACCCTGAACCTCGACCCGTCCAAGATCGAAGCGGCCATCACCCCGCGCAGCCGGGCCATCATTCCGGTTCACTATGCCGGCCATCCAGCCGAGCTCAGACCCATTCGAGAGATCGCTGCCCGGCATGGCCTCCAGATCATCGAAGACGCAGCCCACGCCGTCCCGGCCAAATACGAGGGCCAGTGGATTGGACAGTCCGGCAATCCGGTGGCTTTCAGCTTCTACGCCACCAAGAACCTTTCGACCGCCGAAGGGGGCATGCTCACCGGCTCCCCCGAATTCATCGATCGGGCACGCGTCATCAGTCTTCACGGCATGAGCCGCGATGCCTACAAGCGCTTTGATAAGAACGGGTCATGGAAGTACGAGGTCACGCTTCCAGGCTTCAAGTACAACATGACCGACATTCAGGCGAGCTTGGGGCTGGTGCAGCTCAGGCGGCTTGAGGAGATGCAGGCCCGTCGTCGCGCCATCGTCCGGATGTACAACGACCGGCTCGGAAGGCTCGATGCATTCACTCTTCCCGTGGAGCGCCCCAATGTCGAGAGCGCCTGGCACCTTTACCCGATCCGCCTGATCCCCTCCGCCTTCCAGATCGATCGAGACCGGTTTATCGAAGAGATGAAGGCCCGCAATATCGGCGTTTCGGTGCACTACATCCCGGTGCACCTGCACCCCTACTACAGCCAAAAGTACGGCTACAAACCGCAGGACCTGCCGGTCGCATTCGGTGAGTTCGAAAACATGCTGAGCATCCCGCTCACCGCCTCGCTCAAGGATCAGGACGTCGAAGATGTGATCGCCGCCATTGAGGACATCGTGCGGATGCATGGCCGTTAGGCGCTCAGCACACATTCACTCATGAAGCTCTCCAAACGCACGCTCGACATCGTAGCATCGGCAGTGGGCCTGCTCCTCCTTTCTCCCCTCTTGATCGGGGTGGCCATCTGGATCTGGATCGATTCGGGATTACCCGTGCTCTTTTTTCAGGAGCGAGTCGGGCGCAAAGGCCGTCCCTTTTGGCTCATGAAATTTCGGACCATGGCACAGGCCCCAGGCAGGCTCATCACCGTGGGAGCCGACCCGCGGATCACCCGGGTGGGACATTGGCTCAGGCGGACCAAGCTCGATGAGCTCCCCCAGCTCTGGAACGTACTCAAGGGCGAGATGTCGCTCGTGGGGCCCAGGCCAGAGGTGGCAAAATATGTGGCCCTCTACAGCGAGTCCCAGCGGGCCATTTTGGAGTTCACCCCTGGAATCACTGATCCTGCCTCGCTTGCTTTTGGAAACGAGAGCGAGCTCATGGCGGAAGCCACCGACCCCGAGCAGCTCTACATCGCTGAAATCCTTCCTAGAAAGCTTGAGCTCGGCCTCGAATACGCTCGACGGGCGACTTGGCTCAGTGACCTTCAACTCATCATGAAGACGGTGATTTTTCAGGGAAAACAGGCTAAGCATCGGGCTTCATGAAGGCATCCCTGAAACTCATGGGTCGGAGAGGCCTTGCGCTTGCCTACGACTGGCTTGCAATCCCCGCGGCCTTGGTCGGAGCCTTCCTGCTGCGCTTTGATTTTCAGGTCCCCCCTGCCGAGTGGGGGCTGATCTGGAAATCCCTTCCGTGGATTTTGGCCACCCAGGCCATCACCTTCTGGGCCCATGGCCTCTATCGCAATATCTGGTCGTTTGTGGGCTTGCGAGACCTTCGTTGGGTCTTTCAGGCCGTGCTCACCTCGGTGGCTCTTACTGGCGGGGTGTTGTTCTTTGTTCAGGACCGCCTCGCTGGCTGGCCGCGCTCGGTGTTCCTGCTTGATGGAATCCTGCTCACTTTGGTCCTCGGAGGCGGCCGCTTTGCCTACCGTTTTGCAGCTGAGGTGAAGCTCCTCGACCGAAGCAAGCGCAGGAAACTTCTTTTTGTTGGTGCCGGCAGGACGGCCAACCTGATTGTCCGTGAATTCCTGTCCCAGTCGCAGCTCAATGTGGCGATCACTGGATTTGTCGACGATGACCGCGCGCTCAAGGGCATGAGCCTGAACGGAGCACCCGTTCTCGGCACGATTGCCGATCTCGGGCGCGTGATGGACCGGGTCAGGCCCGACGAAGTCATCATCGCGATCCCTTCGCTGGTGGGGCCCAAAGTCAAAACGGTGCTTGCGGCAGCCCAATCCCGCCAGATTGCCTGCCGGATCTGCCCGCCCATTCGATCAGCACTCACGGGCGCAAACTCCCTGTCGATGCTCCGTGAGGTGAAGCCCGAGGACGCGCTCAGGCGTGATGTCGTATCGGTCGACGACAGTGCGCTCTCGAGCCTGATCGGCGGCAAGTCGATTTTGGTGACGGGAGCAGGTGGCAGCATTGGGAGCGAGCTCTGCCGTCAGCTGCTGCGCTACGAACCTTCTACACTCGTGCTGTTCGAACGTTCGGAGTTCAACCTCTACCGCATTGAACAGGAGCTTTCTCCGCTTGCGGCAGACGGCCGGATCCAGACGCGGCTCATTTTTGCCATGGGTGACATTCTCGACGAGCGCCGCGTTCGCGAGGTGCTGGCCGCCCATCGACCCGAGATCGTCTACCACGCAGCCGCCTACAAGCATGTTCCACTCATGGAAGAAAACGTGGGCATGGCGCTCCAGAACAACGTCGTGGGCACCCACTGCATGACGCGCCTTGCGGCAGAGGGCGGGGTCAAGAGTTTCGTTCTGGTCTCAACTGACAAGGCCGTTCGCCCCACCTCGGTCATGGGTGCAAGCAAGCGCATGGCCGAGCTCGTCACCCGGCATGTCGGACTTGAGACGGGCATGCAGACTTCGGCCGTGCGCTTTGGCAATGTGCTCGACAGCGAGGGCTCGGTGCTCCCGCTGTTTCGCCGCCAGATTGCGGCAGGCGGCCCGGTGACCATCACCCACCCCGAGATCAATCGCTTTTTTATGACTATTCCCGAGGCAGCACTCCTGGTGCTGCAGGCCTCTGCACTGGGCGGCAAGGGCGAGCTCTACCTGCTCGATATGGGAGAACCCGTCAAGATCCGTCAGCTGGCCGAAGACCTGATCTCGCTTGCGGGACTCAGGCCCCATATCGACATCCCCATCGTCTACACGGGGCTCAGAAAGGGCGAAAAGCTCTACGAAGAACTCTTGATCAACGAAAAGGGAATCCAGGACACCCCGCACCCCAAGATCAAGGTTTCGACCGAGGAGCTCGCTCACCGCCTCCCGAGCGAGTGGCGATCCAGGGTCGAGGCTTTTGCAGACACGGGCCTGCCTGGCGCAGACTCAACGTCGATGAGCTGGATTCAGGAATGGGTCCCTGAGTACGGCCCGGCGGATCTCACTTCAGCCCAAAGCTGACATCCACATCGAGCTCAAGCGTCTGAGAGCCGGCTGCGATTTCGGGAGCGGGCATGCTGCGCGCGGCAGGAGCCCCGGCCTCCATGGCCATCATCATCGTGTGCCTGGGCATCGGAGCGGGACCACCGGCCCCCTGCTCGGTGACACGGATCACTTCGCCCACACGAGCTCCGAGTGCGGATGCGAGGCGTTCTGCCTTGGCGCGAGCATTTTCGGCAGCCTGCTTCAGGCACTCCATCTGCTCCTTGAGCCTGCGCTCTTCAGACAAGAAGGTCTGGAGCGCACCCACATCCTGAACGCCCTCACGTGAGCCGATCGACATGACCTCCCCCAGACGCTCGATGCTCGACGACACCACGCGAAGCCCAAGCCTTGCCCGAAAACCCTTGAACACGGCGCGTTCTTTTTCCCACTGACGCTCCTCGCGCACCGAGTACTCGGAAGTGGTGAGGTTGAGATCGGCAAGCCCGAGTTTTTCGATTGCCTGCTTGAGGCGGTCATAGGTCAGGCTTGCCTGCCGGGTGGCACTGCGAAGATCCTTTTCGAGCACATCCACGGTCAGGACCAGCGCGCCCCGGTCCGGCGTGACCGTCCGCACGCAGTGGCCGCTCACCGAGACCTGACGGGGCGGGGCATCTGAGGCAAAAGCGATGCCGCCTTTGGCCACCATCGCCGAACCCAGAACCCAGAAACCCACTGCGACCCACCGAGCCGACTTTGCCATTTGCTTCATGAGCCCCATCTTGCTCGCAAAATTGATTCCTTTCCAGCTCTCTGGCACCCTAGCGGCAACCATGGACGCCCAGCCGACGCTCTCGATCATCGTGCCGGTCTACAACGAAGCCCCCCAGCTCGGCGAGGTGATCGAGCATCTCATGGCTGCACCCTGCCCAGTCCCTCGCGAGTGGATCTTCGTCGATGACAAGAGCACAGACGGGAGCACCGAGATCCTGCGTGAGCTGCAGGCGCGGCATGGCTACCGGCTCCTGGAGCAGGACCCCAATCAGGGCAAGGGCGCCGCAGTCCGCCGCGGGATCCGCGAGGCCACCGGGGATTTTGTCATGATCCAGGACGCCGACTTTGAATATGACCCATCCGACATCCCCACGCTTCTCGAACCCCTGCTACGCGGACGCGCCGATGTGGTCTACGGGAGCCGCTTCAAGGCGAGCCATCAGGTCAGGCGCACCTACCATTATTTTGTCAATCGCCTGCTCACGATCCTGAGCAACCTGCTCTCGGGCATCTACCTGACGGACATGGAGACCTGCTACAAAGTCTTTCGCCGCGATCTGCTTCAGTCCATGAAGCTCACCTCACGCCGCTTTGGCATCGAAGTCGAGCTCACGGCATTTGTCGCAAAAGCGCGCGTGCGCATTTACGAGCTCCCCATCAGCTACTACCCCCGCACCCAGCTTCAGGGAAAAAAGATCAACTGGAAGG
>CAIOHW010000140.1 GCA_903858195.1 Oligoflexia bacterium
TGGACGTTTCTAAGAATTTTTTCTTGGAATGATCCAAGGGCCGGTGCTCGCGAAAGCGGGCGCCGGCCTTTTTTCTTGTGCTACGCTTGCGGCAAATGGAACTGCTTGGGCAATTCGTAGACATCTTTCTTCACCTCGACCAGCATCTCGGCCAATGGGCCTCTCAGATGGGAGGCGGGCTCTACCTGCTCCTGTTTGCAGTCGTATTTTGTGAGACAGGTCTGGTGGTGACTCCGTTTCTTCCCGGAGATTCACTGCTGTTTGCCACCGGTGCGCTCGTGGCGCTGCCCGAAACGGGGCTCAGTCTTCCGCTCATGTTGGGTTTGCTGCTCGTCGCAGCCGTCCTCGGGGATGCCGTCAATTACGCGGTGGGACGGCACCTCGGCCACCGCCTTCTGAAGGTGGCGGAGTCCGGCTCGAAGCTCGTGCGCCGCGAGCACATTGAGCGCACACGCGAATTCTATGATCGTCATGGGGCCAAGACCATCGTGATCGCGCGCTTCATTCCGATCATCCGGACGTTTGCTCCGTTTGTCGCGGGGCTGGGCTCGATGCGCTACCGCACCTTTGCGGTATATAACGTCGTGGGCGCAGTGCTCTGGGTCGTGGGCTTTGTGCTGGCCGGCTATTTTTTCGGCAATCTTCCTGAGGTGAAGCGCAATTTTCAGTGGGTGATTCTCGGCATCATCGTGCTTTCGATTGCTCCGGCCATCATCGAAATCTGGCGCTCCGGTCGCAGCCGGCGCCGTGCCATGCCCTGATCTTGCAGGATCGTTCGCATAGAACGATGCAACTCGAGCCACCTGATTCCATTCTTCCTGACTCTCCGGTGATCGACCTCCTTCGTGAGGGGCTTTCGTGCGAGCTTGACCTGCTGCAGTGGCGGGCGGGCTTTTCAAGCGAGCTCGTAGCCCGGGCAGAGCCGCTCTCGCTTCCTGGAAGCGGGCGCTCGGCCATCGGACTTTTGTTTCTCTGGAGCAGCCTTGCCTTTCTCGAAGCCCGGCCGCTGCTTCGCGAAGGGGTGGTCCCTTCTGATTACCAGGCCGAGGACGGCTGGAGCAGCATCGACTTCCTGACTCACTTGCGATGGGAAGAAGCCCGTCTGGTCTTGAACCTCTCGGTGCTGCGCGGGCGCCAGATCTCAACGCACCTGTGGCTTCGGCGCGACGGACTCTTTACGGTGCAGACGGCCGGAAGAGGCGATTCAGCCCTGGGATGGTTCGAGAGCTTTCGGCGCTGAAGCGCGCCTGAGGCGGTCGTGGATCGCGGCCCCAAGCCCCTGATCGCTCGAGGGCGCCTCGGCCCAGATCTCCGAGATCGCAGGCTCATTGTCGAGTTTTCGGAGTGTTGCAAAGAGAACGCGCGCCATTTCTTCGAGCGAGCCTGACTCGCTCAGTACGACTCCGGGCATGCGCGAATCTGGTGGAGGAGATAGCCACATCACTCCACGCGAGGCCACGGCAAGGTGCGAGGGATCCAGTGTGTGTCGTGAAAAAAGTACGAGCCTCTTTCGGGGCGCGTAGTGGCTTGCAAGCATCCCGGGGGCAAGCTCCGCGGTCGAGAGCTGCCTTGCTTCGGGTGCGAGGAGGGCGCGTCCGAGTTCGGCTTCGATCTTTTCTCGCGCTAGACCTCCGGGCCGCAGCAGACGGGCACTCCCGTCCGGAGCGATGTGGACGATCGTGCTCTCGAGTCCCACCTCGCAGGGGCCCCCTTCGAGAACAATGGGCACACGGTCACCGAGTTCGGCGATCACCGCAGAGCTTGAGGTGGGGCTGATGCGCCCAAAGCGGTTGGCACTAGGTGCCGCAAGCGGCTCCTGAAGATGCTTGAGCAGGTCTTGCGCAAGCGTGTGACGGGGCATGCGGATGCCGACCGTCGAAAGTCCGCTGGTGACCAAATCAGGGATCTTGGCCCCGCGAGGAAGTACGAGTGTCAACGGTCCTGGCCAAAACCGGCGCATGAGCTTTTCGGCCGAGGTGCGGGCCTCGAGGCCGAGCACTGAACTGTCGGTGATGCCAAGCTCGTCGAGTTTTTTTAAAAACCCCCAACCCTGCGGGATGTGCACGATGAGCGGGTCAAACGAGGGCCGCTCTTTTGCTGCAAATATCTTGGAAACGGCCTCGGGCTGGGTTGCGATCGCAGCAAGCCCGTAGACGGTCTCGGTGGGTATGGCAAGGATGCCGCCTGAGCGGAGGTGGGCCATGCAGCGGCTGATGCCCTGAAATCCGCCAGAAAGCACTTTCATCGGCCAAGCTGCTCCCAGACCTTTTCCATCTTCATGCTGCGCGAACCCTTGATGAGGACGACTGCGTTGGTCTCAAGCCGCGCACGAAGGGCGGTGGCGAGTCCTTCGGGCGACTCATGGTGTTCGAGCACCCCGGTATAGCCCTGGCTTCGGAGCTCATCGAGCAGGCTCTTCATGCGCTCTCCGTGCAGGAGCACGCCCCTGGGGCACGCAGAAAGCAGCAGCGGGGCAAGTTCGCGGTGAAACCTAAGCTCATCCGGCCCGAGTTCTTTCATGTCAGCGAGGCACGCCCAGCGCGGAGCCGAGGCCTCACCGGTCGAAGCCAGGAGCTCAAAGGCAGCCTTCATCGAGACGGGGCTTGCGTTGTAGTAGTCGCAGATCACGAGCCTCGAGGGCGAAAGCGGGCGCACTTGCGAGCGCCCCTCGGCACCTGAGAATCCCTCAAGGCCGCGCGTGATCTCGGCAGGCGTCAGGCCTGCCTGCAGGGCCACGGCCACTGCGGCAAGCAGGTTCTGTGCGTTGTGCCTGCCGGGAAGGGGAAGCGGGAGCTCGAAGCGGGCTTTTGCCGGGTCTGAGTTCACTGTCGTGATCTCGAGTGTGCCGCGCTCGGTGAGGAGCCCCCGCACGGTTGCGCGGGGTTCGTCGGCCTGCGCCTGGAGCGAGAACAAGCTGGAAGAGTCAGGCGGGGCAAAGCCGGCAAAAGGCGCAATCCACGGATCATCCAAATGGATTGCAACCCGGCCGCCGAGCGCCAGCGTGTCTTGCAGGGCGATCAGCTCCTCGCGTGCGACCGTGGGTACATCCTTCAGGTTTTCGAGGTGCTCGGGCCCGATCACTGTCAGCACCGCCTGCGTGGGGTGCACGCAAGCGATGTGGCTTGCCATGGCACCCACGTCATCGATGCCGACTTCGATCACGGCAGCTCCGTGCTCGGCCCGAAGCTCGAGGAGGGTCATCGGAATGCCCAGAAACCCGTTCTGGCTCCCCTGGGTCTTGAGGACCGAAGGCCATTTGCCGCGAAGGATCGCCGAGAGAAACTCTTTTGTGGTGGTTTTGCCGTTACTGCCTGCGACGACGATCACGGGGACTGAAAAGCGCTTGCGCCAGGAGGCGCCAAGAGCCCGGTAAGCCTGCTGCACATCACTCACGCGCCAGACGGCTGCACTCTTTTCGCGAGCAGCCGCATCGGCTTCGGGCGGCATGCGGCTTGCGAGCACGCCTGCGGCGCCGGCCTGGAGGGCTGCTGCAATGTGGTCGTGCCCATCATGGGTCTCGCCCTTGACGGCGACAAAGAGCTCGCCTCCACGGATCTTGCGACTGTCGGTCGTGATGGCGGTGAAGCCCTGGAGGCGTGAGGGCGGGGTGGCCTGATTCAGGGTTTCGGAGATCCATTGAAGAGAAAAGGGAGTGTCCATGATTTCTTTGCTCAGGGCCCTACGGGTTCTTTTGGAAACTCGATCCGCGCAAGCTTCTCGAGGTCGGGATAAAAGACCTGATTCATGACGATTCGCGGGGCGATCCGGGCGAAGATCCGGGCGCGGCGGCTGCGGGTGAGGGCCGAGACGCGACCGCGGATCAGGGTTCCTTTTCCTGAAGCGTGCGGTTCGAACTCCAGGGTCCATTGCAGGTTGGTAAACATCTGCTGGAGCCTGCCCGAGCTCTCGGATGTGAGCCGGACGGCCAGGATCCGTCCCGGAAAGTAATCAGTGACCACGGCCTTGATCACAAAGCGCCGCCATTCCTTCTTGGGAGGCTCCATCTCGAACTCAAGCAGGCTTCCTGCCATGAGCGTTTGCAGCTTGGCGGCATAGGGCTGGCCGGTGATGTCGACTGCCTTGACCTGACGGGTGTTGAAGTGCCAGTCGGGCCAGTTGATCAGGTGGTGTACGGCCTTTTCGAGCCGGGCGGGCTCAACGGCACTCACCACCTCGCGCTCAAAGCCCACCTGAAAGTCGGGCCCGCGCCCGAGGGCCCAGTAACCCAGAGCCGCCAAGGCGGCAGTCAGGGTGAGGCCCATCAGAAGTTTTCGGGTGTGCGAATGCATGCTCCGGTTGTAACACCATTTTGAATGGAACCGAAACCGCCCAAAGTCCTTCATACGGACCCCGACTGCTGGGTCATCGACAAGCCCGCAGGGTGGCTTTGCGTCCCGGGACGCAAGCCCGGCGTGCCCGTGCTGATCGACTGGGTGCGAAGGGAGCTCGGTGAGGCGTGGGTCTGCCATAGGCTCGATCTTGAGACCTCGGGCGTGTGGCTCGTGGCAAGGACGGCCGAGTTTCATCGTCGAGCGGGGGCCTGGTTTGAGAGCCATGCGATCCGCAAGCAGTACCTGTTCATTGCCGATGGGGTGCCCGCCCTGCCCGTATTGCGGCTCGACGCTCCGATCGAGGGGCTGCGCTCGGTGACCCAGGTCGAGGTTCGTGAGATCTTGCAAGGCACGCAGGCCTTTTTGGGACTGGCGCGCCCCCAAAGCGGGAGGCGCCACCAGATCCGAATCCACCTCTCGCAGGCGGGCCATCCCATCTGGGGAGATCGTCGCTATGGCAGCACCCGCGAGGAGGTCTCGCGCACGGCGCTCCACGCCTGGAAGCTTGAGCTTCCGGATGGCCGGAAATTCGAGGCGCCCGTTCCCGCTGATTTCGAAGAGTGGCGCCGATGAGTGCTCCGTGGGTGGAATGCCTCGGCCAGGCTCTTGGGCGTCGCCGCGAAAGGGGCGAGCTTTCGACTCCGATCGAAACCCGGGCGCTCAGGCTCTGGTACGGCCTTGGCGAGGCGAGGACTCCGGAGCATGCGCCGCTTAAGCCCTGGGCCGTGGATGGCTACGGACGCTGGCTTTGGATCACCGAGTGGGAGCAGGACCAGGGCCCCTGCCTCGAGCCCGATGAGCTTGCCCGCGCAACCGAGGCGGCGTTTTCTCCAGAGGGCTATCTTGGTGCCGTAATCGTGCGACGCCCGGCTCGGGGCGCCGTGCCCGAGCTCCCGCAAGTGCTCTGGGGCCAAGTGCCCGAAGAGCGCTTTGAAGTCTGCGAGGGGGCGCAGCGCTTTTGGATTCGGCTCAGGCAGGCTCGCCATCCCGGGCTATTTCTGGATCACGCCCCGCTCAGGGCCATGCTCTCGGCTCCCAACGCTTGCCGCGGGCTTCGAGTACTGAACACCTTTGCGTACACCGGGAGCCTTGGGATTGCGGCCCTGCATGGGGGAGCTTCGGAGATCACGACGCTTGATCTCTCGAAGGCGACCCTGGCTTGGGCGCGCGAAAATTTTGAACTCAACTCGGCGCCCGAGGGGTGCGCGCATTTTGTGGGAGGAGATTTTTTTGAGGAAGTGCCGAGGCTCAAACGGCGCGGCCGACGTTTTGATGTCGTGATCTCGGATCCCCCCTCATTCTCGCGCGGGAGGCGTGGCAATTTTTCGACGAGCCGGGACTTGGGGCGATTACACGACGAGCTTTTCTCGGTGCTTTCGCCCGGAGGCAGGCTCATCACTTCGATTAATTCGGCCAATGTCTCGGCAAGGGAGTTTGAGTCAGCCGTAAGGGAGTCGGCCGAGCGATGCGGGATCGAGGCTCGGATCCTCTCTCGCATCGAGCAGCCGGGCACGTTTCCGGTCTTCAGGGGAGAGCCCCGCTCGGGCTACCTCAAGGGCTTCGTGCTCGAGTCGACTCGCGGCTAATTCGCTCAAAATCCTCGGGCGGAGGGCACTCAAACACGAGCCTCTCGTGCGAGATCGGGTGCTCAAACGAGATCCAGTGCGAGTGGAGTGCGGGCCTTGAAAAATCGATCTTTGAGCCGTACTTGCGGTCGCCCACGAGCGGATTTCCGTGAAACGCCGCCTGCGCGCGGATCTGATGCGAGCGCCCGGTCTCCAGTCTGAACTCGCACAGGCTGACGTGCGCCGCCTCAAGCATTCCTGCCGAAAGCACTCGAAGCTCGAGGACTGCCCGGCGTGCGCCTCGTGGCGGTGGCGTGCGTGAGATGGGGTAGGCCGTGGACTCGTTGGTCGCCTCGTCCTTCAAAAGCCAGTTTTCCCAACGAAGCGGGGTTCCGGCAGGGCGGGGTACGCCCTCAAGCCAGGCGAGGTAGCGCCGCTCAAGCCTTCCGTCCTGCAGTTGGGCGGTGAGCCTTTCTGCTGCCTTGCTTCGCTTGGCAACGACCATGACCCCGGAGGTGTTTCGATCGAGCCGGTGCACCAGACCCACATAATGCCGGCCAAAGCGCACTCGAAGCTCATCGACGAGGTTGCCATCACCCGAGGCATCGCCCTGCGAGAGCAGGCCTGCTGGCTTGTCGAGCACGATCAGGTTTGCGTCTTCAAACAGCGTTTTCACTAGGGAGTGGGTGCACAGAGTTCGGTGGGCGCGACTTCCTGCCAGAGCCTGCGACGCGGATCGTTTGAGGGCGTGACCCTGCAGATGCAATTTTGGTTCGACGAGCAGGCCATCCCAAGCCGCACATTCAGGCACTGATGGGCCATATTATTGAAAGGGTCGGTGAGCGTATATTTCAGGCCCACGGTCTCGCTTCTCGCCTCGGGCCAGAGCTCGAAGATGCCGGCATCATAGCCGCCCGAGCTCAAGTAGACGGGGTTTCGGCGCGAATTGAAAGGGCTGGGAGTGGGGCTTGGGGCCGTGGGTGCGGTGACCCGCCCCGAAACGGCAATCCCGGTTGGAACGCGAAACGAAGCATCGGCAAATCCGGTGGCATAGGGGTCAAGCGAGCTTGGCCTGCCGAGGTAGGTGCCCGAGAGGTAGTAAAAGCCTCGGGCCCTTCCGCCGCAGAAGGCAGAGACTTTCGGGGCATTGTCGCCGGTCCCGTTATTGGCGCAAAACACACGTACTGTGGTTCCCCCCTGCTGGGCCATCGGGTCGGGAGTCGCCCTTTCGGCAATCAGCACATCGGCTTTGAAA
>CAIOHW010000141.1 GCA_903858195.1 Oligoflexia bacterium
ACCTCGAGGATACTCCGAGCTTTGTTCAGCGACTATCGGGTGACCCCCGGCAGGGCTTCCGGATCCACCTGCTGCACGACCCTGACCCACAGGGCGAAGCCCTCGACCCGAAGACCCTAGAATTCCAACCCGGAAGATTGGTCTGCCGCACGCGCCGGGGGTGGAAGGCGCGATTCCTCCGAGCCACCTACCATGAGATTCTGAAGGGCCTGGAGCGCGACGATCGAGGCTATTTTTTGATGCTCGAGGGCGCTCGGGTGGATCTCTCCAGCGCCCACCCCTAGTCTCGATCAGGTTGATCACCTGCTCGTCGGTACCCTTCTTCAAAGAGTGCGTTCGGAACGGATCCAGTGAAGAACGATCCAGGGGGTCACGCTGCAGAAAATCATCACCGCCCAGAGCCAGCGCGGATCGCCAACAGGCAGGGCCATGAAGTTCATTCCAAAAAAACCAGTCACGAAGGAGATCGGCATGAACACCACCGAAAATGCGGTCAGTCGCGCCATGGTGCGATTCGCCGCAAGCGTTGCCGCCACTGCGTGGCTGTCCCGAATCGAGTAACTTTCTTCGATGGCGAGATCCGTCTTCTCAACCAGCAATTGGCAGCTGTCCTTCACTGCGCGGTAGTGAAGGCGGTCAGTCGCACAGGCCAGTATGATCCTGTCCTCTGAAACCGACCGAAGGTATTCCACCTGGGGCGCCGTCAGGCGCCTCAGGCCCTTGAGCGCCATCTTGATGTGATGGAGCTGGTCAATCGTCGCAAGCTCCGCACCCTTTCGAGTGGCGATCTGCTGGTCGAGGGTATCCAGTCGATCCGACACTCCTGAAAGCGACTTGAGGTTGGAATCAAAAATCCGTTCCATGAGGGATGCCCAGACCGCACCCGGACCGCGAGGGATCACGGCAAGCCTCGAAGACCAGAGAGAGGCCATCTGATCCAGGGCCGGGATCACCGATTGGTGCACCGTGACGCACCACGTGGGAGTGAGAAACCCGTGAAGCTCGAGGAAATCCAGCTCCCATACGGCTGACGACGAATCCTTGGCCACCGCAGTATGACACACCCAAAAGGAATGTCCGTCGAAGACCTCGAGCTTTGCGCGCTGGTCAAACTGTCTGCAGTCTGCGATCGCATGCTCATTGAACCCGAACTGCGATTGAAGTTCCTCGAGGTCCACCGCATAGGGCGACTCGAGATCGAGCCAGCCGCACTCGACTTCTTGGGACTTCAAAAGTTGATCCAAGGGCTCGACCCAGTCCGTCTGCTCAGTCGCCGTGCGGCCGTCCTTGAAGCGAACCCAGAATCTTTGCTGATCCATCAGCCATGCCCCCCCATGAGAAAAGGCTGGGACATGAACTCGAGGTCCCGGGTGGAAGTGTTGCGAGTGAAGAACTCAAAGGTCTCGGACCAAATCACCTCAGGTTCAGTGATCGAAAAGAGCTTCTTTCGGTACTCATGGCAGCCCGGAAAACCGGCTGAGTACCACGCCAGGAACTTGCGGGCGTGAATCATCGCCATGCGCGGAGGATAGGTCGCCTCCAGCAACTCTCGCTGCTCGCGCATGATCTCGAGGTAATCCTCGATGCGAGGCTTGCCGGGAGCCTCACCCTTTAGAACCTTCTCGGCCTGCTCGAAGATGAAGGGGTTTCGAAGCGCACCGCGTCCGATCAGAACGGCGTCGACCCCGTAGGTCTTGTAACGCTTGACCGCATCCTCACCGGTCGAGATGTCTCCATTCCCGATGATGGGGAGCGGACTCTTGGCCTTGATGTCGCCG